>CAUJHW010000183.1 GCA_963205005.1 Pseudomonadota bacterium | reverse complement strand
TCCGCCACCGGCACGCCGGCCTCCTGCTCCCGCAGGATCCCGATGATCTGCTCTTCCGTGAACCTTGATCGCTTCATTCGTCCGTCCTTTGGTCGGGCGGACTCTAGCTATTCCTGGCTGAGTTTCAGGGGGTCACGTCAGAGGGGATAGAGATGAACACCAAGACCATGCTCCTGCCGCTTCTGGCCGGACTCGCCCTTGCCGGTGCCGCGCAGGCGCAGACCGCGGACTTCAAGCCGAAGGCCGCTGGCGTCAAGATTCTCAACGTCCGCCTGAGCGAGGTGAAGCCGCACGGTCGCGACCCGATCACCACCCTCGCCGGCGCCTCGACGGGCCTTGAAGCCGATGTCGGCTATGACGTCATGCCCACCCTCGGCCTGAGCTACTTCTTCACCGACAACATCGCGGTGGAAGTGATCGCCGGGACGACCAAGCACACGGTCCGCGCCAAGGGCGGCGCGACCAACGTCAAGGTGAAGGACACCTGGGTGCTGCCGCCGGTCGTGTCGGTGCAGTACCACTTCGCGCCGGACAGCAAGATCAGCCCCTATGTCGGCGCCGGCGTGAACTACATGCTGTTCTACGGCGGCTCGAACAAGAACGGCTTCAACCTGAAGATCGACGACGGCTTCGGCCTCGCCGCCCAGGCCGGCCTGGACATCGCCACCTCCGGCCCGTGGAGCATCAACCTCGACGCGAAGAAGATCTTCTTCAGCAGCGACGCGGTCGACCGCAAGAGCGGCATCAAGACCAAGGTCCATCTGGATCCCTGGGTCCTGTCCGCGGGCTTCGGCTACCGCTTCTGATTTCCGGCCGGGTCGGGCGCCACGCGTCCGATCCGGCCACGCCTTCCCTGATGCCCAGACTGGGCCTGTCCTCCACACCGGCGGACAGGCCCATTTTCTATGGGGTCGCCGTGTGACCGGATGCGCTCGTGAGAAGGGGGCCGCGGCGACGCGTGGAACCGGGGGCCAGAAAATGAGAGAGCGCCCCGGTTGCCCGGAGCGCTCAATATCCAGTCCCAGCGAACACTTGGGGGCGACGACTTGGACCGAATTCCTGTGGCCTCGGCGGGACCGCCGCGGTTGATGAGGTAAACTAGACCAGGGGGTCGCCCCACGGCGTTGATCCATGTCAATTTTCATGGCGAGCGATCACTTTTCCAGGGCTGAAATGACTGGCGTGGGCGAACAGGCGCGCCGATGGTTGGAAGCCTTCCCGACGCAGCGGCGCGATTGACGCCGCTCATGGCGCTCCAGGGATCCCGGCGCGAAAGTACCGCATGACCACCCTCAATCTAGATGCCCTGTTCGCCCCGCGCTCGATCGTCCTGGTGGGCGCCAGCGAGCGGCCAGGCTCGGTGGGCTCCGTCCTGGCCCGGAACCTCATGGACGGCGGATTCACCGGCGAGCTGATGTTCGTCCATCCCCGCGGGGGCGAGATCCATGGCCGGACGGCCTGCGCCTCTATCGGCGATCTCCCGACCCCGCCGGACCTGGCGGTGATCGCCACCCCGGCGCCTGCCATCCCCGGCCTTGTCGCCGAGCTCGGCGCCGCGGGCTGTCGCGCCGCGATCATCATCAGCGCGGGATTCGAGGACAGCGATCCCGCCACTGCCGGACTGCGCAGGGACCTCCTGGAAGCGGCCCGCCGAAGTCAAATCCGCCTGGTCGGACCCAATTGCCTGGGGGTGCTTTCGCCGGGACACGGCGTCAACGCCAGCTTCGCCCGGGAGGCGGCGCCGGCCGGCGACCTGGCGCTGATCGCGCAGTCCGGTGCGGTGGCCGCCGCCGCGCTCGACTGGGCTCCGGCTCATGGCCTGGGCTTCTCCCATGTGGTGACCCTTGGCGACTCCCTCGACGTCGATATTGGCGATCTGCTGGAACAGCTGGCCGACGACCCTTCGACCCGCGCCATCCTGCTCTATGTCGAGAGCCTGCGGGACGCGCCCAAGTTCATGCGCGCGGCGCGACGCGCGGCGCTGGCCAAGCCGGTGATCGCCATCAAGGGCGGGCGCAGCGCCGCCGGCGCCAAGGCGGCGTTCTCCCACACGGGCGCCCTGGCCGGGGCGGACGCGGTCTACGAGGCCGCCTTCAGGCGCGCCGGCGTGCTTCAGGTCGAGAGCCTGGACGCTTTCCTCGACGCGGCGGCGACCTTTTCCCGCACCGCCGCCGATCCGGCCCGCACCCTGGCGATCCTCACCAACGGGGGCGGCGCAGGCGTGCTGGCGGTGGACGCCCTCGAACGGCACGGTGGCGCGCTGGCGCAGCTGTCGCCGGACACTGTGGCCCGACTGGCGACCATCGCGCCGGCCCACTGGTCGCGTGGCAACCCCGTGGACATCCTTGGTGACGCGCAGCCGGCCGTTTTCGGGCGTGCGCTGGAGACGCTGATGGCCGCGCCGGAGGCCGACGCGGTGCTGATCCTCAACTGCCCGACCGCGGTGGCCGACAGCACCGTCGCCGCCGAGGCGGTCATCGCCGCCGTGCGCGCGGCAGACCGGGGCAAGCCCGTGTTCACCAGCTGGATCGGCGAGACCAGCCAGGCCGAGGCGCGCCGGAGATTCGCTGCAGCCGCCATCCCCACCTTCCCGACACCCGAGTCGGCTGTCCGGGGGTTCGCCCAGCTGACCCGGGTCGAGGCCCTGCAGGCCCAGCTGCGCGCCGCGCCCGCGGACGACGGCCCTGCCGTCGATGTCAGGGCCGCGCGCGCCATCGTAGGTCGCGCGCTGGCCGAGGGCCGCACCGCCCTGACCCCGCCCGAGGTCTCCGTCCTGCTTTCCGCCTATGGGATCCCTGCCCTGCCCGCCCGGATCGTGGCGACGCCGAAGGAGGCCGGAGAGGCCGCCGCCGATTTCGCCGGTCCGGTGGCGCTGAAGATCCTGTCGCGCGACATCAGCCACAAGTCCGACGTCGGCGGCGTGCAGCTTCACCTCTCGGGACGCGAGGCCACCGCCGCGGCGGCGCAGGCGATGCTTGCGACGGTGGCCCGGCTGAGGCCCGAGGCCGCCGTCGAGGGGTTCCTGGTCCAGCCGATGATCGTACGGCCCAAGGCGCAGGAGATCCTCGCCGGACTGGTCCGGGACCCCACGTTCGGGCCTGTGGTGATGGTCGGCCACGGCGGCGTGGCCGTCGAGGTCCTCGCCGACCGGGTTCTGGGCCTCGCCCCGCTCGACCTGGCCCTGGCCCGCGACATGATCGGCCGCACCCGGGTCTCGCGACTGCTGGCCGGCTACCGCGACCGGCCGCCTGCCGACCTGGACGCCCTGGCAGCGGTGCTGGTCGCCCTAGGCCGGCTGGCCGTCGACCTGCCCGAGGTCGCCGAACTGGATCTCAATCCGGTGCTCTGCGACGAGACCGGCGCCCTGGCCGTCGACGCCCGAGTGGCTGTGCGCTCGCCCGGCTCGCCGCCCCTGTAGCGCGGCGGACTACTCTTCGTTCGGGATGTTGAGGATCGTCCCGCAGGCCTTGCAGTGAACGGCGTCCGGGTCGTGGCGCATCAGTCCGCAGGTCGGGCAGGCGAAGTTGACCTTGTAGGGCCGGATCAGGGTCTGGGCGACGCGTACGAACATGGTGATTCCGCTGATCATGATCATGATGGTCAGCAGGCGCCCCCAGGTTCCCGGCAGGGTGATGTCGCCGAAGCCGGTGGTGGTGAGGGTGGTCACGGTGAAATAGAGCGCGTCGACGTAGCCCTGGATGCCCGGATGTGCCCGGGCAAAGCTGGCGTAGACGAAGCCCGTGGCCACGAAGATGAAGGTGACCAGGGTGGCCAGCGCCTTGCAGACGTCCTCCCACCGGGTGTTGTCCAACGGCCGCCCGACCGTCGACCAGAACAGGGTGCTGTGGAACAGCGACCAGAGACGCAGCACCCGCAGAAAGGCCAGGTTGAAAAGCCAGAGGGGAAACAGCAGCGTCACCAGGACAAACAGGTCGATCCAGGCGTTAGGTTGCCGGATCCAGTCCCTGATCTGACGATGGCTCAGGGCCCTTGCCCCGATGTCGAGGATCAGGACCGCAGCGACCGCGAGATCCAGCGCCAGGTATCCCCGCAACTCCCGAAGGAATGGCGAGGCGATGAAGAAGGCGATCAGCAGCACGTCGACCGCGATCACGCCCAGGCGGAAGCGGATCGCCCGCGGGGACCGGCCGAAATAGAGCTCATGCAGCCGGACGCGCAGTCGGGGAAGGAATTGCCGATCCGTCGCGCCTGTCATTCCGGCCTCCAGCACGTCATGGATCCACCCCGGCGAAGGGCAGCGGAAGACTCTAGCACGTCGCAGGTCGCCAGGGCTTGCCGCGGACCCGGCGCGGAGGCCAAGCTCCACCCTAACGGGACGGCAGAGTCCGGATTGAGGGAAGACACATGGCTTACATCACCCGCCGGACATTCGGTGCGCTCGGCCTGGCAGGCGTCGCGGCCCAGGCCTACGCCAAGGCGCCGGCGATCAGGTCGGCCTGGCCCGACGCCACCGAGACGGCGGCGATGATCCGCGACGGCAAGATGTCGGCGCTGGAAGCGGCCAAGGGGGCCGTGGACCGGGCGCAGAAGCTGCAGTCGCGGCTGAACTTCCTGGTGGCCTCCGACTTCGACCGCGCCCTGGACCGGGGCGAGGTCGCCGCCATGACCGGCCCGTTCGCCGGCGTGCCGTTCCTGATCAAGGACCTGGACGACTACAAGGGGCTGCCCACCCGCTCGGGCTCGCGCGCCATGATGCAGATGCCACCCGCCACCCGGCAGGCGCCGCTGATCGACGCCTTCGACAAGGCCGGGGTCAACGTCATCGGCAAGTCGGCCACGCCGGAATACGGCTTCCTGCCGACGACGGAGCCGGTGGCCTTCGGCCCCACCCGCAACCCCTGGGACCCGACCCGGTCCTCCGGCGGTTCGTCGGGCGGCGCGGCCGTGGCGACGGCGGCGGGCGTCGTGCCCTTCGCCCATGCCAGCGACGGCGGCGGCTCGATCCGCATCCCGGCCTCCTGCTGCGGCCTGTTCGGCCTCAAGCCCTCGCGGGCCCGGATGGTGGGGATGCGCGACCAGACGAAGATCTCCGACATCAGCGTCGAGCATGTGCTGACCCGAAGCGTCCGCGACTCGGCCGCCATGTTCGCCCTGACCGAGGACGCCGCCACGGGCGCCCGTCATCCGCCGGTCGGCCTGGTCACCCAGCCGCTGAAGCGGCGGCTGAGAGTGGGCCTGCTGATGGACGGCGGCGCGGGCATGCCGCCCTCGCCCGAGGTGCGGGCGGCCACCGAAAGCTCGATCAAGCTCATGGAGAGCCTGGGTCACCACGTCATCCCGACGAAGTGGGCGATCACCGAGACCTTCATCAACGACTTCCTCTTGTTGTGGGCGTCCGGCGCGGCTGATCTCGCGACCACGCTGGGCCGGGTGATGGGGCGTCCCCCGGGCAAGGACCTGCTGGAGGACTTCAGCCTGGGCATGGCCGAGATGGCCGCGAAGGCGCCGAAGGACGCGCTGGGCAAGGCGATCCAGAACCTGCAGGCCGCCTCCGACGGCTACGATGCCTGGTTCACGAGCAACCGCTTCGACGTGATCATGTCGCCGGTGCTTGCCGAGGCGCCGCCGAAGCTGGGCTACGTGGGGCCGAGCGTGCCGTTCGACACCCTGATCCAGCGGCTGATCGAGTACGTCGGCTACACAACCCTCCACAACGTGGCCGGCGCGCCGGCGATGAGCGTGCCGCTGAACTGGACGCCCGGCGGCCTGCCGGTGGGGACCATGTTCGCCGCAAAGACCGGCGACGAAGGCCTCCTGTTCCAGCTGGCCTACCAGCTCGAGGCCGCCCGGCCCTGGGCGGACCGGGCGCCGGCGATCCACGGATAGTCAGGCCGGGATCAGGCCCTGCAGCTTCGCGGCGATCTCGCGGACTTTCTCCGGGCCGCCAAGGAGCTGGCGGTTCTGGCCGATGCGCTTGAACCAGTAGTGGAGGCCCAGGAGGTCGGTCATGCCAATGCCGCCGTGGACCTCGGTCGAGGTGCGGGCGATGAAGCGGCCGATCTCCGACAGGTGGGCCTTGGCGTGGGCGGCCATCAGCGGGGCCTCGTCGGGGGCGTGCTCGAAGGCGTAGGCGGCGTACCAGACCAGCGCCCGGGCGGGCTCCAGCTCGGCGGCCATCTCGGCGCAGAGGTGCTTCACCGCCTGGAACGAGCCGATGGTGCGGCCGAACTGCTTGCGCTCCTTCGAATAGGCGACGGCCTTGTCGAGCATGGCCTGGGCCGCGCCGAGCGTATCGGCGGCCAGCATCACCCAGGCGGCGTCGCGGAGCCGATCAAGTGTCGTCCCCACGGCCAGGGGCTCGGCGGGCGTCGCGTCGAACGACAGCTCGACCAGCCGGCGCGTGGCGTCCAGGCAGGGCATCAGGTCGGCCGTGGCGGCCACCTCGGCGATGTGCAGGCGGCCGGTCCGGTCGGCCACCACCAGCAGGTCGGCTCCCGGCGCATCGAGGGCGAAGAGCGCCTTGCCCGACAGACGGCCGTTGGCGGCGGTGACGCCGGCGTCGTCGCGCGCGCCGGCGACCGCTTCCGAGATCGCGACACCGGCGATGACCTCGCCCGAGGCCAGCTTCGGCAGCCAGCGGGCCTGCTGTTCGGCCGTCCCCGCCAGCTTCAGGGTCAGGGGCGCCAGGACCGCTGACCCCAGGAACGGAGTCGGCGCGACCATCCGGCCCAGCGCCTCGGCCGCCAGCGCGGCCTCCACCAGTCCAAGGCCCAGGCCGCCGTGCTCCTCGGCGATCATCAGGCCCGGCAGGCCCAGGTCCGACAGCCCGGCCCAGATGTCCGGCGCCGAGCATTCATCACCGTCGGCGTACTTCCGCACCCGCTCCAGGGGCGAGAGATCGGCCAGCGCCCGGCTGACGCTGTCCTGCAGCAGGGTCTGGTCTTCAGAGAGAGCGAACCGCATTCAGGCCTCCACGACCTTCGGTTCGCGCGGCATGCCCAACCCGCGTTCCGAAATGATGTTCTTCTGGATCTGGGCGGTGCCGCCGCCGATGATCAGGCCGAGGTCGAACATGTAGTTCCACTGCCAGCGGCCCTTGGCCCGCAGGTGCGGACCATCGTGGTAGAGGATGCCCAGTTCGCCAGGGCGTCGATGGCCAGGGCCGCCAGCTGGTGGTTCAGCTCGCAGCCCTGAAGCTTGACCACCATCCGGGCCAGCCCTGCGGTTTCATCAGTTAACGTCCGCAAGCCGTTGAATTTCATGGATAGCACCCGCGCCTGAAGCTGCATCAGCCGGTCGCGGAAGATCGGGTTGTCGATGATCCGCTGGCCGTCGACCGTCTCGGTGGTCATCACCCGGATCAGGTCCTTCAGCCGCGCCTCGGTGGCGTTGGGATCGCCCAGCATCCCGCGCTCGTGCTTGAGTGTCGCGTTGGCCACGAACCAGCCGCGCCCGCGCCCGCCCACGACGCTGGTCTTCGGCACCCGGACGTCGGTGAAGAACACCTCGTTGAACTCGGCCTGGCCGGTCATGGTCTTGAGCGGCCGCACCTCGATCCCCGGCGTGTCCATCGGGAACAGCAGATAGGAGATGCCCTCGTGCTTCGGCTTCTCCGGCTCGGTACGCACGAGGCAGAACATCATCTGCGCCTGAGCGGCCGTACTGGTCCATATTTTTGAACCACTTATGACGAAATCCTCGCCGTCTTCGACCGCCTTCGTCTGCAGGTTGGCGAGGTCGGAGCCGGCGCCCGGCTCGGAGTAGCCCTGGCACCAGATGATCTCGCCGTTGAGCGTCGGGGGAATCCAGCGGGTCTTCTGTTCCTCGGAGCCCACCTCCAGCAGGGTGGGGACCAGCATTGAGATCCCCTGCCCCGCCATCCCGCGCGGCGCGCCTGCGGCGATGAACTCCTCGGCGATGATCCGGCCCTTGAGGATGTCGGGCTCGGCCCCGAAGCCGCCGTAGGCCTTCGGGATCGTGCGCGCGGCATAGCCATGCTGGATCAGCGTACGCTGCCAGGCCCTGGGGTCCTTCGGCGCTCCGTTCTCGTGCTCCGAGGCGTGGGCGGCCAGAAAGCCGCGAACCTCGTCGCGGAAGGCTTCCAGCTCTGGTGTGAGCGTTAGGTCCATGGCCTGCCCCGTTGCGTTTCCCGTCCGCCCAATGCATCCGGTTTGCAGCCCCATAGCAACGGCGCCGTGGCGTCAGCGTTGAGCTTGCAGACCTTTGAGGGACCTGACCGTGAAACCCAGCTGGATCGCCGCCGCCGCGGCCCTGTCGCTCGGCGCCTGTTCCGCCCCCGGATCCAAGGATCCTCTGGAGGGATTCGGCCCCAACCCGCCGCTTCCCGAGCCGAAGACCCGTCTGATCCCGATGGTGGGCATCCCGGAGGTGGTCGGCTGGCCGGCGGGCGCGGCGCCGAAGGCGCCGGAGGGGTTCACGGTCACCCGGTTCGCCGAGGGCCTGGATCATCCGCGCTGGCTGCTGGTGCTGCCGAACGGTGACGTGCTGGCGTCCCTGTCGGCCTCCGAGCCGAGCAAGGCCGACGTCTCGAACCGGGGCATCAAGGGCTTCTTCCAGCGGATGCTGATGAAGAAGGTCGGCTCGGTGAAGCCCAGCCCGAACAGGATCGTCCTGCTGCGCGACGCCGACGGAAACGGCGTGGCCGAGACCAAGACCGACTTCGCAACGGGCCTGAAGCAGCCGTTCGGCATGACACTGGTGGGTGGGCTGCTCTATGTCGCCAACTCCGACGGCGTGGTGGCCTTTCCCTACGCGCCGGGCGCGACGGCCGTTCCGGGGTCCGGCACGAAGGTGTTCGACCTGCCCGGGCCGCCGATCAACCACCACTGGACCAAGAACGTCGTCGCCAGTCCCGACGGGTCGAAGCTGTATGCGACCGTGGGGTCGAATTCGAACATCGGCGAGAACGGCCTGGAGAACGAGACCGGCCGCGCGGCCATCTGGGAATATGACATCGCCACCGCCCGGTCGCGGATCTATGCGACCGGCATCCGCAATCCCAACGGCATCGACTTTGAACCCCTGACGGGCGCCATGTGGACGGTGTCCAACGAGCGCGACGAGATCGGCCCGGACCTGCCGCCGGACTATCTGACCAGCGTGAAGGACGGCGGGTTCTACGGCTGGCCCTACAGCTACTGGGGCAAGAACGTGGACGCGCGGGTGAAACCGCAGAACCCGGCGATGGTGGCCTCGGCCCTGACGCCGGACTACGGACTGGGTGCGCATACCGCCTCGCTGGGGCTGGTGTTCTATCGTGGCGACCAGTTCGGCGCGGACTATCGGGGCGGCGCCTTCATCGGCCAGCACGGGTCGTGGAACCGCAAGCCGCTGAACGGCTACCGGGTGGTGTTCGTGCCGTTCGCGGGCGGCCGGCCGCAGACCCCGGCGCGAGAATTCCTCACGGGGTTCCTGAACAGGAACAACAAGATACAGGGACGTCCTGTGGGCGTGACCGTCGACGGCAAGGGCGGCCTGCTGGTCGCCGATGACGTGGGCGGCATCGTCTGGCGCGTGGCGCGGACCGCCCCGGCGACCGGCCAGTAGCCAGGGCGGCTCAGCCGGACAGGCGTCGGGGCCTGCGTCCGCGCGGCGGTCGCGGGTGGACGAGCGCCGGGGCGGACGGCAGGCGCGGGAGAGGCTCGGGGACAGGCTGGACGACCACGTCGCCCCAGGCGCCGGCCAGGCGGTCGAGGACCGGGGCGTGGTCGCCGTCGGGGTCGAGGATGTCGGCGTCCTCGGCGACCATGCGGCGCAGATCACCGATGGCGTCAGAGAGATCGGCGGCTTCGAGGTCGAGTTCGCGCTCGCAGTCCTCTTCCTGCGGCGGGCGCGGGGGGCGGCTGTCGGCGGCGGGGCGGAGCGGGCGTTCGCGGGGGGCGGCTTCGGCAGCCTCGCGGCGGCGGTCACGCTCGAGCCGGGCTTCGAGGGCGATGGTGAGGCGGAAGCCGCGCGACAGCCGGTCGAACAGCAGGATGGCGCGGTCCTGATCCTCGGGGTCGGCGGGAAAGCTGGCCCGCTGGTAGGCGCCC
>CAUJHW010000182.1 GCA_963205005.1 Pseudomonadota bacterium | reverse complement strand
TCCCGAGGTGTTCGGCGGGCTGGCGGCGCTGGAGGCCGGCATCGAGCCGGCGCTCAGCTTCGACGACGTGAAGATGCGCAACCGCTTCCAGCGCAACGACCAGTTCTTCGGGACCATCTTCGGCAATCCCGTCGACCGGGCGTTCTGGCGCAAGGCCAACCCCGCCAACATGGTGCTCGACAACCGCGAGAAGATCCTCGCCTCGGGCCTCTCGATCTACATCGAGGTCGGCGATCTCGACATGTTCCACCTCGATGAGGGCGTCGAATATCTGCACCGGGTGATGTGGGACCACGGCATCCCGCACGAGTACCGGTTGGTGCGCGGCGCCGACCACCTCGGCAAGACCATGCAGCCGCGCATGCGCGATGCGCTGAAGTTCCTGAACCTGCACGTCCTGAACCCGCCGCCGCCGGACACCAGCTTCGCCACCAACAAGGCCACCATCGACCGGCTGCGCCGCGCCATGGGCGTTCCCGACGACCAGCCCCGGCCCGCCTTCCCGTCGACGAGTCCTCCGAAATGATCGCCCGCCGCACCCTGCTGGCCGCCGCCCCGGCGCTGGCCCTCGCCCGACCCGTCGCCGCCGCGCCGTCGAAGGACATCGCCGTCCGCGGCAGCAAGGCCTACAGCGAATCCGCCATGGTCATGTCGGTGTCCGCCGACGGGTCCAGCGCGATCACCCTGCGGTTCTGCCGCTTTCCGGTGGAGGGCTACGCCTGGCTGTGGTGCCATGTGCTGAAGGACGGCGTGCTCTACGCCTTCACCAGCCACGACCTGCCCTGCACGCCGGACCGGCTGGCCGGATCGCCGGAGGCCGCCTACGCCGCGCCGCCGATGGCGGCGTCCCTGATCCGGACCGGCCGCGGGCCGCAGCTTTCCGACGTCCGCCTCAAGGCCGCCCTGCCGTTCCACAGGAGCACGACCGCGCCGCACGGCCCGGGCGCCTCGCCGGGGCGTCTCGAAGGCCGTTTCACGCCGACGCGGGCCCTGGTCACCCAGGTCAACGAGGGCCGCGACGAGGTCTACGGGACGTTCCGGGCCGAGGTCTCGATCGGCGGACGGCGCTTCGTCCACGACGGCCCCGCCAAGTTCCACGAACAGCGGCAGGAGGCCGCCCGCTTCGACACCCCGTTCTGCTACGGCTGGCTGGCCGGCCCCGGCGTCGCCTCGACCTTCCTGCTCGGCCCCAGGGCCGGCGGCGGTGGCTGGGTGCTGGACGAGACTGAGCACGTCGCCGGGGACATGCGGATCGACCCGCCGGGCGCGGACCGCGCGGCGCTGTGGCCGCTGAAGTCCGGCCGCGATCTGCCCGGCCGGATCCACGCGCTCGTCCGCTACGAGATCCCCGTCTACGACCGCCGCTGGAATGGAAGCTTTGTTCGGGGCGACGTCGGCGGGCGGCCCATCGTGGGCGCAGTCAATGACTGGGTCACCGAGCCTGACATCTACGCCGCGGCCCGGGCGCGGAGTGCGCGCGCCGGTTGACCGGCTCGCCTTCAGGGCGCAGTCTCGCTGCCATCGCCTGACTGAGACAGGCGGCAAGGGCGCGCCCCGGCGGCCCGCATTTCGGCGCTCCGTCGGGGCGTCCGCGAACTTCCGGGGGACGCCGTTGGCGTCAGCCGCAGTCCGGCGTGGGGCCACAGGGCTCCGCAACGAACATGCGAGGCAGCGTCATGCAAACCGAGCCGCACACCGGGGAAGTCCGCCACCAGAAGCCGAAGCATCTCGCCGAGCGCTTCGAGGGCATGGTCGGCATCTTCATGGTCATCGCCGTCGCCATCCTGGCGGTCGGACTGATCTACGGAATCCTGACCACCGGAAGCACCGACCCGAAGTGGATGCAGTAGGGATCTACAGATCCCGCGCCAGCACCAGATCGTCATAGGTGTTGGCCCCGACCTGGAACTGCCGGACGCCCGCCTTTGCAAAGCCCTGGCGGGTGTAGAAGGCGATTGCGGCGTGGTTGATGCCGTAGACGCCCAGCAGCATCCGGCCCGCGCCCGCCGCCGCTGCCGCCTGGCAGGCGGCCGCCATCATGCGCGCGCCCACGCCGCCGCCCTGGAACTTCGACAGGAGGTAGATGCGCTTGAGCTCAAGGTCGCCCGGCCCGAGCGGCACGGGCAGGTCCGGCGGGCAGAGGACCGCATAGCCGACGCCCACGCCGGTGGCGACAAGCTCGGCGATCCACACCCGGTAGTCGGCCCGCTCCAGCCAGGCGGCATAGCGAGCCTCGCCGTGCTCGCGGGCGCAGTGCGCCACGATGTCGGCGGCGGGCAGCACGTCGGCATAGGTCTCGAGAAAGGTGGCCTGCCCCACGAGGGCGAGCGCCGCGGCGTCGGCGGGACCGCAGAGGCGGATATTCACGTCCATCTGGCGCCTCTAGCACACTGGCGGGAGCTTCGCCGCTGCGGTACGACTTGGGTAATCAACGATAAGGAAGCGCGCTATGGCGGGACGTGTTGAAGGCAAGGTTGCCCTGGTAACGGGCGGGGCGAGTGGCATCGGCCGCGGCTGTGCGGAGAAGCTGGCGGCGGAGGGCGCGTTCGTCGTCATCACCGACATCCAGGACCACCTGGGCGTCGAGGTCGCGGGCGGGATCCAGAAGAGCGGCGGCAAGGCCGAGTACGTCCACCACGACGTCACCGACGAGACAGCCTGGGCCGATGTGATCGAGGGCATCAAGGCGCGGCACGGCCGGCTGGACTTCCTGATCAACAACGCCGGAATCGGCATCGGCGGTTCGATCCTCGACATGACGCTCGCCGACTGGCGCCGCCAGACCGCGATCAACCTCGACGGCGTGTTCCTGGGCGTGAAGCACTCGATCCCGCTGATGCGCGTCTCCGGCGAGGGCGGTTCGATCGTCAACATGTCCTCGGTGGCCGGCCTCAAGGGCTCGGCGAACCTCGCCGGCTACTGCGCCACCAAGGGCGGCGTGCGGCTGTTCACCAAGTCGATCGCCATGGAGTGCGCCAACGCCAAGGACGGCATCCGCGTGAACTCGGTTCACCCTGGCCTGATCGAGACGCCGATCTGGCTCACCGTCGGTCAGGCCGTGAACCCGGGCGCCAACACCCCGCCTGACCTGGACGCCATGTCGGCCCTGGCCGTGCCCCTGGGCGTGAAGGGCTTCCCGGAGGACATCGCCAACGGCGTCCTGTGGCTCTGCTCCAGCGAAAGCCGCTATGTGACCGGCCAGGAACTGGTGATCGACGGCGGCATGACGGTGCGCTGAGGTCGACGCCCGACGCGCCAGCCTCTAGACGATGGCCCGATGACCGCGACTCTTCATGTGATCTTCGGGCCCTCCGGCGCCGGCAAGACGACCTACGCCCACAGCTTCGCCCGGCGCGAGAAGGCCGTGGCCTTCGTTCTCGATGAATGGATGGCCCGCCTCTTCGCGCCGGACATGCCCGACCCCATCGAATACGACTGGCTGATGGACCGGGTGGGACGCTGCGAGGCGCAGATCTGGTCCACGGCCGCCGGCTGCCTCGCGGTCGGGACCTCCGTGATCCTGGACATCGGCCTCATGCGCCGCGCCGACCGGCAGCGGGTGCGCGAGATCGCCGAGGCCACCGAGCTTCCCCTGCAGTTCCACTTCGTCACTGCCAGCCCCGAGACCCGGCGCGCGCGGGTGTCCGAACGCACCTCCGTCCGCGGCGAGGGCTTCGCCATCGAGGTGACGCCCGAGCTCTTCGACTTCGTCGAAGGCGTCTACGAGCCGCCGGGGCCGGGTGAACTGGACGGGGCGATCATCAGCGAGAGCGCCTGATCCGGGCGCACGACGGAGAGCGACATGCGCATCGGGGTCGGGATGGTGTTGGCGGGGGTGCTCATGAGCACGGCGGCGAATGCGGCGGAGCGGTTCCCGGTCCTGTCACCCGAGGCCATGACCCCGGCGCAGAAGGCTGTGGCCGACAAGATCGTCTCCGGGCCCCGCAAGTCACTGGGCGGACCGTTCAACGCCTGGCTCCGCAGCCCCGACCTGGCCGACCGCCTGCAGCAGGTGGGCGAACACATCCGCTTCGGATCCAGCGTGCCGCGCAGGCTGAACGAGTTCGCGATCCTGATCACGGCGCGCGCCTGGAACGCCAGGTACGAGTGGTACGCCCACTATCCGCTGGCGCTGGAGGCGGGACTTGCGCCCGCCGTGGCCGCCGATCTGGCCCTGGGCAAGCGGCCGGTCGCCATGTCGGCCGACGAGGCCGTGGTCTACGACTTCTGCACCGAGCTTCGCCGCGACAAGGCCGTGAGTGACGCCACCTATGCTGCGGCCCTCAAGCTGCTGGGCGAACAGGGCGTCGTCGATCTGATCGCGCTGAGCGGCTACTACGACCTGGTGTCGATGACCCTGAACGTCGCCCGGGTGCCGACCCCGCCCGACGGCGCCCTGCCCCTGCCCGACCTGAAGATCCAGCCTTGAGATCCAGGTCCCGGCATTCGCCGGGATGAGCTGCGTCATTGCGGACCTCAGCCAGCCGCCGCACGCGCTTCGAACGCCAGGGCGACGACGTGCAGGCCGGAACCAGTGCGCCCCTCGGGGCTTACGGACCGGCGCCCTTGATTTTTGCGGCGCACAATCCTATCATCTCTGCCCCCGGCTAGCTCGCGCCAGCAGCCGTGGTTGGGGATCACACCTAGGGCGAACTTCGAGTTACGATGGAAAAAGTCCCGATGACCGGCGAGGGCTACAAGGCCCTCGACGACGAACTGAAGCGTTTGAAGACGGTGGAACGTCCGGCTGTGATCGGCGCCATCGCCGAGGCGCGTCTGCACGGCGACCTGTCGGAAAACGCCGAGTACCACGCCGCCAAGGACCGGCAGGGCTGGATCGAGGGCCAGATCGCCGAGATCGAGGACAAGATGGCCCGCGCCCAGGTCATCGACGTCTCGAAGCTGTCCGGCAGCCAGGTGAAGTTCGGCGCCACGGTTTCGGTGATCGACGAGGACACCGAGGAAGAGGCCCGCTACCAGATCGTCGGCGAGCACGAGGCCGATGTGAAGCGCGGCCGCGTCTCGATCACCTCGCCGATCGCCCGTGCGATCATCGGCAAGGAAAGCGGCGACGTGGTCGAGGTGAACACCCCCGGCGGCGTCAAGGCCTACGAGATCACCAAGGTGGAGTGGGTCTGAGCCACCCACGATGGCCAAGCCGGCGCGTCCCCTGAGGATCTGGGCCGTATCGGACGGCCGCGCCGGCATTGAGGCCCAGGCCCTGGGTCTCGCCGAAGCGATCGCGCGCCTGCGGCCTGCTCACATCGCGATCAAGCGCATCGGCTGGAAGTCCGGCCTCGGACGGCTGCCCTGGCAGCTCATCCCGCCGTCGGCGCGGACCGGCGACCCCATCGAGCCGCCCTACCCCCACATCTGGATCGCCGCCGGGCGCGCCACGCTGCCCCTGTCGACCCGCATGCTGAAATGGTCAGAGGGCCAGACCTTCGTGGTCCAGGTCCAGGATCCGCGCGCGCCGCTGGACCGCTTCGACCTGGTGATACCGCCCCGGCATGACGGCCTGACCGGCCCCAACGTGTTCCCGATCACCGGCGCGCCCAACCGGGTCAGCCCGGAGCGGCTCAGCGTCGACCTGGCCCGGTTCCACGACCTCCTGGCCCCGCTGCCCCACCCGCGCGTGGCGGTGATTGTCGGCGGCAGGTCCAAGGCCCACGACCTTCCCCAGGACCGGGCGGTCGCCATGGGTCGCCAGATCGCCGCCGCCGTCGAGGCCGCCGGCGGATCGGTGATGGTCAGCTTCACCCGCCGCACGCCCGCCCCCGCCCGCGCGGCGCTGACGGCGGCCCTGGCCCATCTTCCCGGAACCATCTGGGACGGAACCGGCGACAATCCCTACTTCGCCTTCCTGGCGGGCGCGGACGCGATCCTGGTGACCGAGGACTCCACCAACCTGGCCACTGACGCCGCGGCGACCGGAACGCCGATCTTCACCCTCGCCATGCCGGGCCACAGCGCGAAGCTGGCGCATTTCCACCTCGACCTGCGCGAGCGTGGCATCGCGCGCCCGTTCGAAGGCGCGCTGACGGCGAAATCCTATCCCCCGCTCACGGAAACCGACGGTGCGGCAAAGGAACTGTTGCGCCGATACGATGGGTCGTCATGATCGGCGAAGAAACTCAACCGAAAGCAATGGTTTCTTGCCGGGTTCGCCCCGCACGGTAACCTTAGCTAAGGAATTGTGAGTACGCTCCCGGCTAAGGGACTCAAACTGATTCGCATGGGGGTCGCACTGTGGCGATTTACTTCTTTGAAGACATCACGGCCGCTCAGGCGCTGTCGTACACACCGTCGGACGTGCTGGTCTTCACGACCCCTGGGCTGACAGCCTCGCAGGTTTCGGTGTCGTTCATCCCGTTCACCGCGACCACGCCGGACTTCATCACCCTGGGCGCGCCGTTCAAGGCGGTGACGTTCAACGATCCGGGCGGCTTCCGCGGCGAGACCGACGCGACCTTCTCGGACGGCTCGCTGCTGTACGCGGGCACGACCGGAAACGACAACCAGTCGGGCACCGCGGGCCGTGACGGCCTGTATGGCGGCGCCGGCAACGACACCCTCCAGGGCGTCGGCGGCGCGGACGTTCTGCAGGGCAACCAGGGCGACGACTCGCTGAACGGCGGCTCCGGCGACGACGTGATCTACGGCGGCCGCGACAACGACACCATCGACCTCGGCGGCGCGACCAGCTCCGCGGTGATCCAGTTCGCCCAGGGCAACCTCGGCGACGACTCGATCACCGGCAGCACCAACGCCGACCTGATCCTGGGCGGCCAGGGCAATGACACCATCGTCGGCTTCGGCGGTAACGACTTCATGCTGGGCAATCTCGGGGACGACACCCTCCTCGGGACCACCGGCGACGACACGCTCGGCGGCCAGGACGGCTCCGACAGCCTCACCGGCGGCGGTGGCCTCGACAATGTCGACGGCGGCGAAGGCGCGGACACCATCGTCACCACCACCGGCAACGACACCATCGCCGGCGGCGGCGGTGACGACACCATCGCGGCGGGCAACGGCGCCAACAGCATCACCCTCGGTGCGGGCAACGACATCGTCATCGCCGGCGTGGCCGCCGACAGCATCGACGGCGGGACCGAGAACGACACGATCACCGCGGGCGACGGCGCCAACACCGTCGAAGGCGGCGCAGGCAACGACACGGTCAGCTCCGGCGTCGACGGCGACGTCGTCTCGCTGAGCGACGGCAACGACACCCTGACCGACACCGGCGGCGACAACACCATCACGGCCGGCGCCGGCGCCGACGTCGTCACCACCGCCACGGGGGCCGACAACATCAGCCTCGGCGAGGGCGACGACACCCTCACCGACACCGGCGGCACGAACAGCATCGACGGCGGCAACGGCGCCAATGTGATCAGCGCGGCCGGCGGCGGCACGATCAACACCGGAACCGGCGCTGACTCGATCACCGGCCTGACCACCGCCGCGACCGTCAACTCGGGCGGCGGCGCGGACACGGTGGTGACGGGCGGCGGCGCGGACACCGTCAATGGCGGCGACGGCGACGACACCCTCGATGGCGCGGCGGGGAACAACATCCTCAGCGGCGGCGCGGGCGCGGACAGCATCGCGGCGGCCGGCGGCAACGACACCATCGACGGCGGTGAAGGCGCCAACGTCATCACCGGCGGCGCAGGCAACAACAGCGTCACCTCGGGCACGGGCGACGACAGCATCACGCTCACGGGCGGCAACGACACCGTCTCCAGCGGCAGCGGCGCCGACACCGTCAGCACCGGCGGCGGCCTCGACATCATCGCCACCGGCGCGGGCGCCGACAGCATCACCTACACGGGCCGGGGCGCGGTCACCTCGGGTGATGACAACGACACCGTCAACGGCTCGGCCAGCACGGTCGACTCCATCGTCGACGTCAGCAACGGCAACGACTCGATCTCCTCGGGCACCGGTTCGGACACCCTGACCGGCGGCGCGGGCGACGACACCATCACCGACGCGGGCGGCGTCAACAGCATCGCGGCCGGCGAAGGCGCTAACGTCGTCACCGCCGACGCCGGAGCCGACTCGATCACGTCGGGGCTGGGCGCGGACACCATCAACGGCGGCGACGGCAACAACGTCATCTCCGACACGGGCGGCGCCAACCAGATCACGGTCGGGACCGGCAACGACACGATCACCCTGTCCACCGGCAGCGACACGGTCACCGACACCGGCGGGGCCAACCTGGTCACCGACACGGCGGGCAACAACAGCATCGCCATGGGCGGCGGCACGGACACGGTCAATACCGGCGCCGGCAACGACTCCGTCAACGGCGGCGGCGGGGCTGACGTGCTCTCGGCGACGGGCGGAACCGACACCATCGACGGCGATGCCGGGACCGATACCATCACCGGCGGCGCGGGCGTCGACCAGCTCACCGGCGGCGCGGGCGCGGACACCTTCGTCTTCGCCAGCGGCGACACCGGCCTGGCCACGGCGGTGGTGTGCGACAGCATCACCGACTTCGCCGCAGCGGACTTCTTCGACTTCGCCCAGGTGGCGGGCACCGGAACGAACTACGTCGAGGCCACGGTCGCCGACTTCGCCGCCGCGCTCGCCGCCGCCAACACGGCGATGGACGGCACCGTGCTCTACACCGCCTACGACATCGGCGCGGACGTGGCGGTGTTCGTCGACCTCAACGGCGACGGCACGGCAGACCAAGCGATCGTCCTGACGGGCGTGGCCGACCTGTCCACCATCGGCTTCGGCAACTTCATCTAGGCCGAAACGAGACTGCAGACTGCCTGGGCCGCCCTTCGGGGCGGCCCTTTGCTTTTGGGGCGCATCGGCTCATTCAGGGACCTGATGATCTTCGCCGACCTCCCGGACCTGACGGACACCGCCCGCCGCCCCGATAGCGCCTACTTCGGGAGCGAACGAGGGGCATGAGCGGACCGAAGATCCTGTTTGTCGTCGACGCTGGCCCCGCCGTGGGGGGCGGGCATGCGATGCGATCCCTGACGCTGGCGCGGGCGCTTGCGGCGCAGGGCGCCAGCCACGCCTTCGTCGGACCGCCGGCGCTCGGCCCCCTGCTCGACGCCTTCGCACCGGAAACAGCGCGGATCCTCGCCGAGGACCAGGCCTCCGCGGTGGCGCGCGAGAGCTTCGACGCCATCGTCTTCGATCACTATGGCCTGTCCGAGCCCGACCACCGCGCCATGGCCCAGGGTCGTCCCGTCCTGGTGGTGGACGACCTGGCCGACCGGCCGCTGGGCGCCGACGTCGTCGTTGACGCAGGCCCGGAGCGGAAGGCCGAGGACTATCTGGGCCTTACACCCGAGACCGCCCGCCTCCTGCTCGGCCCGGCCTTCGCCGCCGTGCGCCCGGAGTTCGCGGCCCTGCGCGGACCGGCCCTGGCCTGGCGGGGCGAGCCGGTGCAGCGGGTGCTGATCGCCATGGGCCTGACCGATGTGGGCGGGATCACGGCCCGCATCGTGGAGCGCGTGCGCCCGCGCCTGAACGACACGGGCATCGACATTGTCCTCGGCGGCGCCGCAGAGAGCCTCGCCGGACTGACCAAGGTGGCCCGGCGCGACCCCCGGCTGATGCTGCACGTGGACACGCCGCACATGGCGCGGCTGACCGCCGAGGCCGACATCGGCATCGGCGCGCCAGGGTCTTCGACCTGGGAGCGCTGTGTCCTGGGCCTGCCTTCAGTGATGGTGGTGCTGGCCGACAACCAGCGTCCCGCCGCCCGGGCGCTGGCCGAGCGCGGCGCAGCCCTGGTGGTGGACATCGCCCAGCCGGATTTCGAGGCGGCCTTCGACCGGGCGCTGTTGAAGCTGCTGCGCGACACCGATGCCCGCCGGGACCTTGCCGCGCGCAGCGCCGAGATCTGCGACGGGCTCGGCGCCGGGCGGACAGCCGAGGCGCTTCTCCGGATCATCGCCTCGCGGGGGTAAGCCGCGGCGACGGCCCGGGAAACGGCCCTGTCGTCAGGCGGCCTTGGACCCGGCGACCGGCCGGCCGCCGTAGATGAACGCCGCGTCGTCGAGGTCGATCTGCGGCAGTTCGTCCTTTTCCTTCCAGTAGTCCTGACTGTGACGCCATTCCGGCTTGTTGCCGGCCTTGGGCAGCAGGTGCATGCCGCGCATCAGGTAGCCAGGGTTGAAGTTCTCCGGATCGATCCAGGGCGAGAGGAGCATCTCCATGTCCTCGTTCCGCAGCGCCACCTCGACCTTGCGGGCGCCCTTCTCGTCCATGTGGTTGAGCAGACGGCAGACGAAGTCGCCGATCAGGTCCGCCCGCAGCGTCCAGCTGGCGCGGAAGTAGCCGAACACCCAGACCATGTTGGGCACGCCGGTGAACATCATCCCGCGATAGGTCACCGTATCGGCGAAGTTCAGCGGCTTGCCGTCGATGACGAAGTCGATGTCGCCGAGCACATTCAGCTTGAAGCCCGTGGCGCTGATGACGATGTCGGCGTCGAGCGCCTTGCCCGACTTCAGGACCACGCCGGTCTCGGTGAAGTGGTCGATCTCGTCGGTCACCACCGAGGCCTGGCCCTTGCCGACAGCCTGGAAGATGTCGCCGTCCGGCACGAAGGCGATCCGCTGGCGCCAGGGACGGTAGGTCGGCGTGAAGTGCTCTTTCACCACCTCCGGTCCGACGAAGGCGGTGACGCCGGCCAGCAGTTCCTGCTTGACGGTTTCCGGCTCCTCGAAGGCGCGCCGGGTGAAGAGGTCCTGATCGTGCAGGATCTTGCGGCGGACGATCTCGTGGATCCAGGTCTCGTCGATCTTCAGAACCCGCAGGGTGTCGGCGAGTTCGTTCTCGTTGCGGCCCGGGATGAAGTAGGTGGGCGAGCGCTGCAGGAGCGTGACGTGATCGCACTCACCAGCGATGGCCGGCAGCACGGTCGCCGCCGTGGCGCCCGAGCCGATCATCAATACCTTCTTGCCCTTGAGCTCGATGTCTTCCGGCCAGTTCTGCGGATGGACGATCTGGCCCTGGTACTTGTCCATGCCCGGCCACTCCGGCGTATAGCCGTCGTTCTGGCGATAGTAGCCCTGGCACATCCACAGGAAGTTGGCAGTGAACGTCAGGGTCTCGCCGGTGGCCGTTCGGGTCGCCTGGATGGTCCAGAGGTTGTCCTTGCTGGACCACTCGGCGTTGGTGATCTTGTGGCCGTAGCGGATGTGGCGGCCGAGGTCGTTCTCTTCGATCACCTCGTTCATGTAGGTGAGAATTTCCTGGGCGGTGGCGATCGGCGGACCGACCCAGGGCTTGAACCGGTAGCCGAAGGTGTAGAGGTCGCTGTCGGAGCGGACCCCCGGATACTTGTGGGCCAGCCAAGTGCCGCCGAAGCCCTCCAGGGCCTCCAGGACGACATAGCTTTTGCCGGGGCACTGCTGTTGCAGGTGATAGGCGCCGCCCACGCCCGAGATGCCGGCGCCCACGATCAGGACGTCGAAATGTTCGGTCTTCGCGGACGTGTCCGCCGTCGCCAGGGATGCAGGGCTCACGGGATCCTCCGATGTTCTTTGACGCGAGTGTCGTGGCCTCGCGCTGAAACGCCTTGATCGAAATCAAGATAGGTTATCGTTGATAATAGACAGCGCGCCAACGACCGCTGCAAGCCCTGCCTTTACGGCATGAACAACAGGTTCAGCCCAGCATGTCCCAGGCCAGGGGTTCCCCGTGCGCCAGGTCCCGGATCGCCCTGCGGCCCAGGACCTCATCGAGATGCACCGGCGCCAGGCCGTTTCCGGGCCGGATCGAGCGCACATTGGCGCGGGTGAGCGGCTCGCCCGCCTTCACGTCGGCGGCGACATAGAGAGACCGGCGGAACTGCAGCGACCCGCGCTCGGACCCCAGAACATCGTAGTGCGCGTGGCCGAGGGCGGACCACGCGGAGCGGGTGTCATCCACCAGAGCCCGGAACTCGGCAGGCTCCAGGCTGAAGGCCGCGTCCGGTCCGCCGTCGGCGCGGGCCAGGGTGAAATGCTTCTCGATCACGCACGCGCCCATGGCGACGGCGGCCACCGAGGCGGCCGTGCCCGGGGTGTGGTCCGACAGCCCGACCGGGCAGCCGAAGCGCCCGGCCATGTCGGGCACAGTGCGCACGTTGGCGTCGGCGAAGGTGGCTGGGTAACTCGAGACGCAGTGCAGCAGCACCACGCCCGGCGCTCCGCCCGCCAGGGCGGCGTCGCGCGCCGCGCCGATCTCGGCCAGGTTCGCCTTGCCGGTGGAGATGATCAGCGGGTTGCCCCGGGCCGCGGCATAGCGGATCAGCGGCAGGTCGACGGCCTCGAACGAGGCAATCTTGAAGGCCGGCGCGTCCAGAGCGTCAGCAGGTCCACCGCCGTCTCGTCGAAGGGACTGGAGAACAGCGTCACCCCGCGACGCGCGGCGCGCTCGAAGAGGGCGGCGTGCCATTCGAAGGGGGTCTGCGCCTCCTGATAGAGCTCGTAGAGGCTGCGGCCGTCCCACAGGCCACCGTGGATGCGGAACTCCGGACGGTCGACGTCCATGGTGATGGTGTCGGCGGTGTAGGTCTGGATCTTGATCGCATCGCAGCCCGTGTCGGCGGCGGCGTCAATCATGGTCAGGGCGCGGTCCAAGCTACCGTTGTGGTTCCCGGAAAGCTCGCAGATCACATAGGGCGGATGGTCGGGCCCGATCTTCCGGCCGGCGATCTCGATCTCTGGGAGCATTGCTATGGAGCAACTCTAACGCCGCGTCGCTGAAAGCGGTGTTAACCAAACGGCCTTCGGGCGTCGCGTCCGGCCGGAATCGACACTACATTGCCGCCATGTCCGAACCTCGCTCCGTCCGCTGCCTGATCGTGGGCTCCGGCCCCGCCGGCTACACCGCCGCCGTCTATGCGGCCCGCGCCCTTCTGAAGCCTGTGCTGATCCAGGGCATCCAGCCCGGCGGCCAGCTCACAATCACCACCGATGTCGAGAACTATCCCGGCTTCGCCGACGTCATCCAGGGTCCCTGGCTGATGGAGCAGATGCAGGCCCAGGCGCTGCATGTGGGCACCGAGATTGTCAGCGACATCGTGCTGAAGGCCGACCTGTCGCAGCGGCCGTTCCGGCTGGAAACCGACTCAGGCCAGGTCTGGCTGGCCGAGACCCTGATCATCGCCACCGGCGCCCAGGCGAAGTGGCTGGGGCTCGACACCGAGCAGAAGTTCCAGGGCTTCGGCGTCTCGGCCTGCGCCACCTGCGATGGCTTCTTCTACCGCGGCAAGAACGTGGTGGTGGTGGGTGGCGGCAACACGGCGGTCGAGGAGGCCCTGTTCCTCACAAACTTCGCCGCCAAGGTCACTGTGGTTCACCGCAAGGCCGAATTCCGGGCCGAGCGAATCCTGCAGGAACGCCTGTTCAACAATCCCAAGGTCGAGGTGATCTGGGACCATGCCGTCGACGAGGTCCTGGGCGACAGCGATCCCATGAGCGTCACCGGAGTTCGTCTGAAGAACGTCAGGTCCGGCGAGACCCGGACGGTGGCCACGGACGGCGTGTTCATCGCCATCGGCCACGCACCGGCTTCCGAACTGTTCAAGGGACAGCTGGAGATGGACGCCAGCGGTTATCTCAAGGTGAAAGCGGGGACCGCCTCGACCGCCATCGAAGGGGTCTTCGCGGCCGGCGACGTCACCGACGACGTCTATCGCCAGGCGGTCACCGCGGCGGGCATGGGCTGCATGGCCGCGCTGGAGGCCGTTCGCTTCCTGGCCGAGGAAGACCACCGCAAGGCCCACCATCCGATCGCCCACGCCGAGGCCCAGAAGATCGGCGCCTGGTAGCGGCATGATCCGCGAGGCCCGGCCCGCCGACGACGCCGGGATTTCCGGCGTGAACACCCTGGCCTTTGGTCAGGAGGCCGAGGCCCGACTGGTGGAGGCTCTTCGCCGCGACGGGGATGTCATCGTCGAACTGGTGTGGGAGCAGGAGGGCGTCATCGATGGCCACATCCTGTTCAGCCGGCTCCGGACAGATCGCGACGGCGTGTTCGCCGCCCTGGCCCCGATGGCCGTGCGGCCGGGTCAACAGCGCGGCGGCGTCGGCTCGGCGCTTGTCGCCGCGGGCCTTGAGTGGCTGCGTGAGCATGGGACCCATGGCGTGCTCGTGCTCGGCCATCGGGCCTACTATCCACGCTTCGGCTTTGCCGCCGCGACGGCGGCCCGGGTGCAGGCGGCCTATGCCGGCAGTCCGAGCTTCATGGCCCTTGAGCTGAAGCCGGGCGCCTTCGCCGAGCCGATCGCCGTGGACTATCCCGCCGCCTTCTCGGCCATGGCCTGAGACGCGGTCAGGCGGCGGGCGTCGCGGGGGCCGTTGGAGAGAGTGACGGTGGCGGCGCGGACGCCGCGGGCGACGGGGTCATCCCGCGCTCCATGGCCTCAAGACTCTGGTTGATGCGCTTGATCTCGTCCGGGGTCGGCTGCCGGCGGGTGGTTATCAGGGCGCCCATGACCCGGGTCCGCTCGCCGCCAGGCATGCTGGGATCGACGACGGTGTAGGTGCGGACCTCGCCGGCCACCGCCAGGGTGATCTTGCGTTCGGCCGGCACGCCCTGCAACTCCGGCGACAGCAGGCCACCCTGGGTGCGGGCGTCGAGGCCGCCGAGGATCGCAGGGGCGAGGTAGGCCTCGTTGCCGGCATAGCGGCCGCTGAAGGCCGGCGGCTCACCCCACGGACCGGTCCAGCGGTAGAAGATGTGCTGGCCGACCTGGGTCATCTTCACCAGCGTCGGCGCCCAGTAAGGCGCCACATACTGGGCGTGATAGTGGGTGGCGGACCCGACCTGCCGATCCACGTAGCCATTGAGCGCCCGCTCGGCCACGGCTCGCGCCCGCCGCCATAGTCCGGCCTCCGGCACCCATCTCAGCGACCCATCGCAGGTGAAGGTGAACTGGCAGCCCGTGGCGCGCGCAGCGCCCTGGTAGACCACGCCGCAGACCGACTTGGGATAGGCCGGATGGCGCATGCGGTTCAGCACCACCTGGGCGACCGCCGCCTGCCCGACTTCGGGTTCGCGCGCGGCCTCGTAATAGACCGCCTCGCTGAGGCACTGCAGGGCGCGGGCGCGGTCCTCGCCAGACGCCTGAAGCACGAAGGGCCGCATGGGCCGGATCGGCAGGCGGGCGAAGGGACGCAGGGCGTTCAGCTCCTGGGCGGTGGCCGCGTCATTGGCAAGGCTCTCGAAAC
The DNA here is from genome assembly GCA_963205005.1 of Pseudomonadota bacterium. GTDB lineage: Bacteria > Pseudomonadota > Alphaproteobacteria > Caulobacterales > Caulobacteraceae > Phenylobacterium. Next base: position 39,666 of record CAUJHW010000182.1, on the reverse strand, counting down.
CCAGGCTCGGCACGTCGTCCATGTCGAGCGCGCCCCACCCCTCGGGTCGCGCCCACAGGTCGGGGCGGCGCTGGCCGGGATCGTGGCGCAGCGCCAGGGACCGCATCGCCGGGTCCATCGTCGAGGCCAGCTTCAGAAGGCCCCGGTCGGACAGTTCGTGCGACGCGAAGCGGACCTTCTCGCGCGCGAACAGCGCCCGGTCCTGCGGCGCGCAGCCGGCCGCGGCCAGCAGCGCCGTCAAGACCGCAAGGGTCCCGGCCTTCGCCCCTGTCGGGCGAGGCCATCGCATGCGCGGCATCCTCAGGGTCACAACCTTCCTACGCGTCCGGGCGTCGCATATAGGCGCAATCGGCCGACATTTAGACCCATGCCCGGCAAAAATCATGCAAGCGGCGACGGCGGGACCGGCCGACGAAGTTGAGGCTGGACCGGATCGGCGGTCACGCGGGCCTGATCAGAAGCGCCATAAAGTCCCTTGCGTCGCCGCGTCCGGGCGCTATATCTGTCTCATCAGGTTTTGCTCACATCGAGCATAAGCCGGACGCGCCCGGGCAATCCGCCTCGGCGCCTTTTTATAGGCCCCAGTAATGCTCACTTTGAGCATAAGGAGGGTTCCATGGCCGCCGACGGTTTCCAGTTCGCGTTCACTCCGGAAGTCGAAGCCTCCACCGCGCCTGCGTGGGAAAAGGTGAAGCATCACGTCACGCCCATGGAATGGCGCGTGCAGGCGCCGCTGATCGCCGAGATCAACCGCCTGAAGCGCGAGAAGAACGCGGTGATCCTGGCGCACAACTACATGACGCCGGAGATCTTCCACGGGGTCGGCGACTACGTCGGCGACAGCCTGGGCCTGGCCAAGGAGGCCGCGCGCTCGGACGCCGCGGTGATCGTGCAGGCCGGCGTCCACTTCATGGCCGAGACCTCCAAGATCCTGTCGCCGGAAAAGCGTGTCCTGATTCCGGACCTGCGCGCCGGCTGCTCGCTGGCCAGCTCGATCACAGGCGCCGACGTGCGGCTGATCAAGCAGCGCTACCCCGGCCTGCCCGTCGTCACCTACGTCAACACCACCGCCGACGTGAAGGCCGAGACCGACATCTGCTGCACCAGCGCCAACGCCGTGCAGGTGGTGGAAGAGGCCGCGCGCCTGTGGGGCGTCGACCGGGTGATCCTGATCCCCGACGAGTTCCTGGCCCGCAACGTGGCCCGTCAGACCGACATCAAGATCATCGCCTGGCAGGGCCGCTGCGAGGTGCACGAACGCTTCACCGCCGCGGACATTCTCGAGATCAAGGCCGCCTACCCCGACGCCGAGGTTCTGGCCCACCCGGAATGCCCGGCCGAGGTGCTGGAGGTTTCGGACTTCGCCGGCTCGACCGCGGCGATGAACGACTATGTACTGACCCGGCGGCCCAAGCGCGTGGTGCTGATCACCGAGTGCTCGATGGCCGACAACGTCTCCGCTGACGCGCCGTTCACCGAGTTCGTCCGGCCCTGCAACCTGTGCCCGCACATGAAGCAGATCACGCTGGAGAACATCTACGAGGCGCTGCTGCACGACCGCCACGAGGTGACCGTCGATCCGGCCATCGCCGACCGCGCCCGCCTGGCCGTCCAGCGGATGATCGACCTGCCGCCGCCGGCGATCCCGGCGCGCTACGACCTGGTCAAGGCCCGGCATCACGTCGATGTGGAGCTGATCTGATGGCGCGCATCCGGCACGAGGGCGTGCTGGTGGTCGGCGCCGGACTGGCGGGACTCACCGCCGCCCTGGCCGCCGCGCCGGCCCGGGTGATGGTGCTGACCGACGCGCCGCTGAACCAGGGCTGCTCGTCAGCCTGGGCGCAGGGCGGCGTCGCGGCGGCGCTGGGCGAGGACGACGCTCCGGCCCTGCACGCCGCCGACACGGTGGAGGCGGGCGCCGGTCTGGTCGACGCTGACGTGGCCCGCCTGCTCGCCGACGAGGGGCCCGAGGCCGTGCGCCGCCTGGCCGCCCTGGGCGCGCCGTTCGACCGCACCGCCGATGGCGGCTTCGCCCAGAGCCTCGAGGCCGCGCATGGCCGCGCCCGCGTGGCGCGGGTCAAGGGCGACCAGGCCGGCCGGGCGATCATGGACGCGGTCACCATCGCCGTGCTGGCCGCCCGCCACATCGAAGTGCGCACCGGCACGAAGCTCACGGGCCTGTTGCAGGACGCGGAAGGCCGCATCCACGGCGTCGTCGCGCGGATCGGGGGCCGCCCGGTGGAGATCACCGCGCGCGCCGTCATCCTGGCGACCGGAGGCATCGGCGGCCTCTATGCTGTCACCACCACGCCGGCCGAACTGCAGGGCGACGGACTGGGCCTTGCCGCCCTGGCCGGCGCGGCGATCGCCGACCCGGAATTCGTCCAGTTCCATCCGACCGCCATCGACATCGGTCGCGATCCGGCGCCGCTGGCCACCGAAGCCCTGAGGGGCGAGGGCGCCAGCCTGATCAACGGCGATGGCGAACGCTTCATGGCCCGCTACCACCCCGCCGCCGAGATGGCGCCACGCGACATCGTAGCCCGCGCCATCCATGCCGAGCGCGAGGCGGGCCGGGGCGCGTTCCTCGATGCTCGGACCGCCGTCGGCGCGCATTTCCCTGAGGAGTTCCCGGCGGTCTACGCCGCCTGCATGGGCGGCGGGATCGACCCGCGGGTCCAGCCGATCCCGGTCGCGCCGGCCTGCCATTACCACATGGGCGGGATCGCCACGGACACCGAGGGACGCACGTCCCTGCCCGGCCTGTTCGCGGCGGGCGAGTGCGCCTCGACCGGAGTGCACGGCGCCAACCGGCTGGCCTCCAACTCGCTGCTGGAAGCCGCCGTGTTTGGCGCGCGGGCCGGTCGCGCAGCAGCCCTCGAGGCCCCGGAGCCGCGGCCACTGACCGCGATCACGGCGCCCGAACTGCCCGCCGCCGCGCTGCAGACCCTGCGCCAGGCCATGAGCCGCGACGCCGGCGTCATCCGGGACGCGGCCGGCCTTGCCCGCCTGCTGGCGGAGATCGATGCGCTGGAGGCCGCCCACGGCCGCGCCGCGCCGCTGGTCGCCGCCCGGCTCGTCGCCGCCTGCGCCCTCGCCCGCCGGGAAAGCCGGGGCGGCCACTACCGGCAGGACTTTACCGAATTGCAGTCTCCGACGCGCACAGTCACCACCCTGGGTCAGATCGAGCGCCCCAGCCTGAGGTTTGCCGCCGAATGATCGAGCCGCTCCCCGACCTGCTGGTCGCCCCGATCGTGCGCACCGCGCTTGCCGAGGACCTCGGCCGCGCCGGCGACATCACCGCCCAGGCCTGCATCCCCGCCGACGCCCGGCTCACGGCCGTGTTCGCCACCCGCCGAGGGGGCGTCGTGGCGGGGCTGTCCTGCGTGCGCCTGGCCCTGGCCGAGTTGGATCCCACGGTCAGCTTCACGCCGCTGTCGGCGGACGGCCAGGTGGTCACCGCCGGCATGTCTCTGGCGCAGGTGCGGGGCAACGCCCGCTCGATCCTGACCGCCGAGCGCACCGCGCTGAACCTCCTGGGCCGGATGTGCGGCATCGCCACCATGACCCAGGACTATGTGGACGCCGTGGCCGGCACGCGGGTGAAGATCACCGACACGCGCAAGACGACGCCCGGCCTGCGCCATCTGGAGAAGTACGCCGTGCGCTGCGGCGGCGGAATGAACCACCGCTTCGGCCTGGATGACGCCATCCTGATCAAAGACAACCATGTGGCCGCCTGCGGCTCGGTGGGCGAGGCGATCCGGCGGGCCAAGGCCTTCGCCGGGCACTTGATCAAGGTGGAGGTCGAGGTGGACAGCCTGGTCCAGCTGCAGGAAGCCCTGGCCCACGACCCCGATGTGATCATGCTGGACAACTTCACCCTGTCCGACATGCGCGAGGCGGTGGCGATCACCCAGAACCGGGTCATCCTGGAAGCCTCGGGCGGCATCACCCTGGACACCGTCCGGGACGTCGCCGAGACCGGGGTCGACGTGATCAGCGTCGGCGCCCTGACCCACTCGGTGAAGGTGCTCGACATCGGGCTGGACGCGCTCGAGGGCTAGGCGACAGCCCGGCAGGCCCGATCCGGGCCGACCGGGACGCACTCTAGGAACCGGTCGGCTTCCCGGCTGCGGATAACGGCGCCAGAGCGAAGTCTCCGGCTTCGAGCCGCTTAAGGATTTCGGACATGGTCTGGTCGATGCGCTGGTCTGTGGTGTCGATCAAGTGACCGTCCGGCGGCGGCAAGGCCTGAAAGGCCTGCCACATCTGCCGCGCCACATTCTCGTCGGTCATGTCCCCAGGCCGGGTCCGCAAGCTGATCCGTCGCGCGGCCTCATCTTCACTTGGCAACAGGACCACATACCGAAGGTCGATCGCGTGGCGCTGAACGGCCTCCAGCCAGGGATCGAAGAACCAGGGCCCGACAATGCCATCGACGAACACGTCGTAGCCGCCCCTGGCGCAGATCGTGGCGGACGCAGCGATCGCCTCCATCAGCACGATGTTCTGCGCCATGGCTTCGGGCTGCCACGGGGGAATGAACCCCTTGCGGACATATCCGTACAAGTCGTCCGTGTGCATGTGCATCGCCCGCAGCGCTGGCACGTGATGCGACAGCCGCCGTGCAATCGTGGTCTTGCCCGCGCCCGGCGGCCCCGAAACAATCACGATGCGACCCATTCGCAGAAGATAGGCGAACAGCGCACAGCTTCACAACACCGGTCCGCAGGCGCGCGTGCGCTAGTCACGGACTGCGAGGCTGGCAGCCCGTTCCGCCGCCTCGGTCCGCGGGGCGATGGCCGACGCCAGCCGCGCCTTCACGTCCGCCAGCACCTCCGGCCGGGCGAGTTCGGGGCGGCCGCGCTCGAACGGCGGAGCCGGCGCGTACTCCAGGCCCAGTTGCACACCCTCCGCATAGTCCTGGCCCGCCAGTTCGGTGAGCAGGGTCAGGGCGAAGTCGATGCCCGCCGTCACGCCGCCGCCGGTGAAGACGTTGCCGTCGCGGACCACCCGGCCATCCGTGACGATGGCGCCGAACGGCGTCAGCAGGTCCTTCCACGCCCAGTGCGAGGTCGCGCGCCTGCCGGTCAGGAATCCTGCCGCACCCAGGATCAGTGACCCGGTGCAGACCGAGGTGATGTAGGTCGCACCCGCGCCCAGCCGGCGGATCTGGGCCATGAAGGCCTCGTCCAGCATGGCGTCGGTGGTTCCGAAGCCGCCGGGCACGCACAGCACGTCGCACCGCTCGATGGCTGCAAGGTCGGTCAGGTTGGCGAAGGTCAGACCCTCGGCGTCGATGTCCTGACCGCCTATCGAGGCGGCGATCACCTTCGAGTTCGGCGTGCGGACCAGCACCTGGTGCGGGCCGGTGAAGTCGAGGTGGGTCACCCCGGGATAGAGGGCGAAGACGATCAGGAACTGGGACATCGGAACCTCCGTGGGGTTGACGCCCCTCCGATACCGTCGCCAATGTCTGTCTGAAATGACATTGTTCCCACGATTTCTGCCATGACCCGCCGCATTGCCCTGGTCATCTTTCCGGGCTTCCAGCTGCTAGACGCGGCGGGCCCGATCGCGGCGTTCGAGATCGCCGGGCGGTACGCGCCGGACAGCTATGACCTGTGCGTCCAGGCGCCCGGCGGCGGCCCGGTCGAGAGCTCGTCAGGCATCTGCCTCGCCGCCGGACCGCTGGGCGACGGCCCCTTCGATACGGTGATGATTTCCGGCGGCGACGGCACGCGGTCGCTGGGCGAGCTGTCGAGGATCGTGGAGTGGCTGCGCCGCGTGGAGGTCAGACGACCGACCAGCGTCTGCTCCGGAGCCTACCTGCTGGCGGAAGCGGGCCTGCTGGATGGGCGTCGGGCCACCACCCACTGGAGCCGCACCGACGACTTCGCCCGCCGCTATCCCAGGGTGAAGCTGGATGCCGACCGCATCTTCATCCGCGACGGCGAGGTCTGGACCTCGGCCGGGATCACCGCCGGGATCGACCTGGCGCTGGCGCTGATCGAGGACGACCTCGGGGCGGACGTCGCCCGGCGTGTGGCCCAGCAACTGGTCGTCCATCAGCGCCGGCCGGGCGGCCAGTCGCAGTTCTCGGCGCTGGTGGAGCTGGGAGGCCGGACGGGCCGGTTCTCGGAGCTGATGGACTGGATCCGCGCCAACCTGACGCTGCCGCTGACCGTGGAGCAGCTGGCGGAACGCGCCGCCATGAGCCCGCGGAACTTCGCCCGCGCCTTCGTCGCCGAGACAGGAACCACGCCGGCCAGGGCGGTCGAGCGTCTTCGGCTGGAAGCCGCGCGGACGGCGGTAGAGACCAGCCACGCACCCATCGACCGGGTGGCGGAGACCTCCGGCTTCGGCGATCCGGAACGGATGCGGCGGGCCTTCCTTCGCGCCTTTGGCCTGCCGCCGCAGGCGCTGCGGCGGGCGGCGGGCCAGGTCGCCGTCGGTTCAGGTCAGGACGCGGCGACCGTCGCGGGCGTCGGGGCCACGTAGGCGGCGGCTTCCGAGGGCTTGGCGAGGGAGGGTGACGGGGCCGGAACGGCCTTGGGATCCGAGACCGGCTGCAGCGAGGCTTCGATCGCCTGTTCCGAGATCGTCGGGACGATCCGCACATCCGAGGCCGCGCCGGCGGTTCCGGAGGTGAGCGCCACGCGCTGGATCATCGGCGACAGGTCCGGCGCGCCGCGCAGGCGGTACGGCGAGAGCCTGTAGAACACGTGCGTGCCCACCTGGGCGACCCGCTGCATGGAGGGGGCCCAGAACGGCGACACGGCGGTCGTGTGGAAGTGGGTGGCCCGGCCGACGTCGGCGACGGCGACACCGCTCAGGGCGCGGCGGGCCACGGCACGGGCCTGTTCCCAGGCCTCGGACTCGCGGACGCGCTTCATCGAGCCGTCGCAGGTGAAGCTGAACTGGCAGCCCGAGCGCCCGGCGCCCTGGAACACCACGCCGCAGACGGTCTTCGGGAAAGCCGGATGCTTCACCCGGTTCATCACAACCTGGGCGACGGCGGCCTGACCGCGCGCGCTCTCGCCGCGGGCCTCGTAGTAGACCGCGTCAGTCATGCACTCGAGGTCGGCCCGGCGCAGGGCCTTCGCCGCGCCGCGATCATTGGCGAAGCGAAGCGCAACCGTCTGGGCGTCGACGCCATCGCGGAGGGCGTAGCGTTCGAAGGCGATGCGCAGGCCATGGCCCTGGGCTTCCAGGTACGAGCCCGCGTACCCGGAGGCGGCGGCATCGGCCATCCGTTCGGCGTTCGCGCGCTCGGCCACGTGACCGGCCATGCCGGCGGCCAGATAGATTACGCCAAGGCCCAGGCCAATGCCTGAACCCAACAATGCGGCGCTCAACAGCGCACGCCTCTCGGCGCGCGCCTGCGGTCCAAATTTCAAAACGGGACGGTCCTCAACGGCGAGGGCGAACATGCCCCCCAACTCTTTGACGCCGCGGCCGCCCCTGCTCTTGCTGGTAGCGTCCGCCGGCAGGCCTGACCCGAGTTCCGTTTGGGGGCAGGCGACGGCAAATGATGAAGGGGGTATGAATGCCGGACCGGCGTTTGGCAACACTTTTTTGCGCCGCAACATTAACGGGCGCCCACACCGCAAGGCTGTCCGAGTTCGGCTGCCGCCGCTGACCCCCTGAGAAGTCACGACAATTCAGATCGATTGGCAGCATTTGACGGCTAGTCTTCAGCTAACCCAGAATGCACTTGAAACCATGTCTGTTTACTCTGTTCGCGGCCGCGAACTGACGTCGAGACGCGTTTTCAGAGCGGCCCGGCGTCTGGCGCCCCGCTTGCTGCGTATGCCCTCAAAGAGGAACAACGGGGGGCGCGCAGGATGCGCAATCTCATACTGGCGCTCACAGCCCTGGCCGGCGTGCTGATGATGGCCGTGAACGCCGCGCCGGGGTTCTAGGCGGCGAGCGCTTTCCCGACCGGACGCGCAGACAGGATCGCGGCGCGAAGCCGCCAGCCGCTGACGCCCGCCATGCCCAGGAAGATCAGGATCGCCACTCCGATGCCGATCCGCATGCCGCGGTCGAATTTCTCGCCGGCCACCTGCTGGGCCTCCGGGGTCCAGGTCAGCGAACTGACATCCAGCCAGTGACCTGCCTGGAAGATCGCCGTCAGGATCGCCGCCGCAACCAGGCTGCGGACCAGCAGCAGGGCCTCGACCGTACGCACGCGCCCCGGCCGGAGCAGCGCCAGCAGGTTCGCGCCCAGCTCGAAGACCGAATAGCCGAGGATCGGCCAGAACCAGACCTTCCAGACCGGCGCCAGGTCGATGGTCAGGCCGAGGTCCGGGATGAAATTGCGGAAGTGGACCACCCCCGTCCACCAGAGGATGAACACCGCGCCCGTGGCGATTTCGGCGATGATGTCGAACCGGGAGCGGGTCCGCCCCTCCGGCGGCGGCAGCTCACCAGGCTTCCAGTTGGTCAGCATCGCGGTCTTGCCGAACCGTTCGATTAGCGCACAGACCAGGGTGACGGCCCCGAACGCGAAGACCAGGGCCGCGGTCAGCGAGGGGATGGCGCTGTCATCCATCACGATCTCGGCACGGCCGCCGAGGAGTTCCACGGCCAGCAGCACGGCGTAGAGGCCGACGACGATCAGCACCGACAGCTTCACCCCGGCCCACCAGAACGGAAACACCTCCGGCCCGATCAGGTGCTGCACCTTGCGATAGCGTCCGGCCACGGTAAGCGGGTGGCCGAACCGGATCAGCAGGGCCTCCAGTTCCTCGCGGGTCTGTGCGCGACCGAGGCCCGCCTCGGCTTCCTCGACCTGCGACAGCAGCAGATCGCGCAGCTCGGCTGTGACGTCGGCCTTCTGGTCCTCCGGCAACTGGCGGGCGATGGCGCCCAGATAGCGTTCGAGAAGGTCCATCTCAGGCCTCCAGGATCCCGTCGAGGGACCGGTTGAGCGCCCGCCATTCGACGATCAGGCGCGCGAGGGTTTCGGTTCCGAGCGGCGACAGGCGGTAGAAGCGTTTGTTCCGCTTTTCCTCCTCGCGCCATTCGCTGATCAGCAGCCCCTGGCTCTCGAGCCGGCGGAGCATGGGGTAGAGGGCGCCTTCGTCGATCTCGATGCCCACCTCGGCCAGGGCCTTGCGCAGGGTGTAGCCGTAGCGCTCGACGCGAAGCTGCCCCAGCACCGCCAGGATCAGCGTTCCGCGCCGCAGCTCCAGCCGCAGGCTCTCGAAGATGTCGTCGTCACCCGCCATTCTGCTGTGCGACATACACTGTGTATCACATAGTGTCTAGCGCACAGTATGATCCAGGCCCCTGCCTCGTGGTAGCAAGGGCGCAAGAACCAAGGGGGAGGCCGCGATGTTCCGGACGATGATGGCGCTGCTGGCGGCGCTGACGATGGCCACGGCCGTCCACGCCAAGCCGCAGGACAAGTACGCCACGAACAACGGCGTGAAGATCCACTACGTGGTGGATGGAACCGGCCCGCTGGTGGTGATGATCCACGGCTTCCCCGACTACTGGGGCACCTGGAAGCCTTTGATGGCCGAGCTCAGCAAGGCCGGCTACCGCACCGCCGCCCTCGACCTGCGCGGCTACAACATGTCGGACAAGCCCGAGGGCGAGGCCGCCTACGCCATGCCCAACCTGATCGGCGACGTGGCCGCGGTGATCGCCGCCGAGGGCCAGAAGAACGCCATCGTCGTCGGTCACGACTGGGGCGCGGCGATCTCCTGGCAGGTGGTCATCAATCGCCCGGACCTGGTCAACAAGCTGGTGATCATGAGCGTCCCCCACCCCGCCGGCTTCGCCCGCGAGATGGCCACCAACGTCGATCAGCAGAAGAACAGCCAGTACGCCCGCAACTTCCAGCAGCCGGGTTTCGAGAAGAACTTCACCGCCGAGGGCCTGGCCACCATGGTCGCCGGACGCGAGGCGACGCCAGAAAAGGCCGAGTACGTCGAGGCGTTCAAGCGCTCGAACTTCACCGCGATGCTGAACTACTACCGGGCCAACTATCCGAAGACGGCGGGCGAGACGACCGGCGTCGCCGCGCCCGACGCGCCGCCGATCAAGGTTCCGGTACTGGTTATCCACGGCATGAAGGACACCGCCCTCAACGCCGCCGGCCATTCGGGCACCTGGAACCACGTCACCGCCGACACCACGATCCTGATGATCCCGACCGCCGGCCACTTCGTGCAGCACGACGCCGCGCCGCTGGTCGACCGGACCGTCCGCGACTGGCTGAACGCGCGGCGCTAGGGTCAGAACCCAATACCGCTCATGCCGGCGAATGCGGGGATAAGCGGAAGGCGTTGAAACCGGTGCGTGTGAGTTGAGGCCCTAGAGGCCCAGCCGCGCCGCGACTTCCTCGCCGATGGCCAGGGACGAGGTGAGGCCGGGGCTCTCAATGCCGAACAGCGCCATGAGGCCCGGCAGGCCATGCACGTCGGCCGCGTCCAGCCGGAAGTCGGGCTGGGTCTCGCCGGGGCCGTGGATCTTGGGCCGGATGCCGGCGTAGTCCGGGCTGAGCGCGCCGTCCGGCAGGCCCGGCCAGAACTTGCGGATGTAGCTGTAGAAGCCTGCCGCCGCGGACGGATCGACCGAATAGTCCAGGGTGTCGACGAAGTTCAGGTCTGGCCCGAACACCCCCTGCCCGCCCAGATCGCGGCGGTAGTGGGTGCCGAGCGCGCCGGGGATCGGCGGCGGGTAGATCAGCCGCGCGAACGGCGCCTTGCCGGTCAGGCGGAAATAGATGCCCTTTCCGTAGTGACCCGGCGGGATCGTCGCGGCCGGAAAGCCCTCGATGCGGGCGGCGACGGCCTGGGCGGACAGTCCGGGCGCGGTCACCAGATAGCGACAGGTCAGCACCGTGGGCTCGGCCCCGCCGGCGCGGACCTCAAACCCACCGCCGTCCAGGGGCGCGGCGCCTTCAAAGGGCGTCGCCAGCACGACGGCCCCGCCGGCCGCCTCGATCTCGCCCTGCAGGGCCAGCATGTAGGCGTGGCTCTCGAACACCCCGCTCTGGGGGGAGATCAGCGCGCCGCCGCAGGCCAGTTCAGGCTCGAGCGCCAGGGCCTGGGCGCGGGAAAGATGCTCAAGCCCCTCCACGTCATTGGTGCGGCCCTGCTCCAGGATCGCATCCAGCCGCGCCAGGTCGTCCTGGGATTCGGCCACCACCAGCTTGCCGCACCGGTCGTATTCGACGTGATGGCTGTCGCAGAAGGCGTAGAGCAGGCGTCGGCCCTCGACGCACAGCCGCGCCTTCAGCGAGCCGGTCGGATAGTAGAGGCCGCCGTGGACAACCTCGGAATTGCGCGAGGAGACGCCCTGGCCGATGGCGGCGTCCTGCTCCAGAACCGCGACCGTCAGGCCGCGCCGGGCAAGGGCGTAGCCGCAGGCCAGCCCGACCGCGCCGGCGCCCACGACCACCGCGTCAAAATCGAACTCGGCCATGAACTTCGCCTAGCGCGGACAGACCCGGATGTGAACCTCGGACAGGCGCTGCCGTACGATGATAGAAGGCTTGCCGCCAACGGACGCGAGGGATGAGGATGCCAGCCACGGATCGCCAGGGACTTGAACTGTCAGGCGCCAGCCCGGCTGCGGCCGAGCTCTTCCGGACGGCTCTGGCCGGTTATCACTGCTATGCGGGCGAGCCCTTTCCCCTGCTGCAGGCGGCCCTGTCCGACAGCCCCGGGTTCGTCATGGCCCACGTCCTGAAGGCCTACATGACCCTCACCGGATCGGACGCCGGCATCCGCCGGATCGGAGTGGCGGCCGTCCAGGCCGTCCAGGGCCTGCCGACCACGTCGCGCGAGGCCGGGCACGTGGCCGCGGTCACGGCGATGGAAGCCGGCGAGATCCGCGCCGCCGGCCGCATCCTCGAGGATGTGACGCTTGAACATCCCCGTGACGTGCTGGCGCTGCAGGCCGGACAGCAGGTCGATTTCGTCACCGGCGATTCACGAATGCTGCGCGACCGCATCGGCCGCGCCCTGCCCGCGTGGTCCGACGGCATGCCGGACCACCACGCCATCCTCGGCATGCACGCCTTCGGTCTGGAGGAAACCGGCCACTACGCCCGCGCCGAGACCAGCGGCCGCCGCGCCGTCGAGCTGGAACCGCGCAACGGCTGGGCCCAGCATGCTGTCGCCCATGTGCTGGAAATGCAGGACCGTCGCGCCGAGGGCGTCGCCTGGATGACCGCCGCGCCGCACGCCTGGAGCCAGCAGAGCTTCTTCGCGATCCACAACTGGTGGCACCTGGCCCTCTTCCACCTGGGCCTGGACGACATTGACGAGGTGCTGCGGCTATACGACGGGCCGATCTACGGCGCGCGGTCCAGCATGGCCTTCGACATGGTCGACGCCGCCGCCCTGCTCTGGCGGCTGAAGCTCAGGGGTGTGGACGTGGGTGACCGCTGGGAAACCCTGGCCCAGGTCTATGCCACCCAACCCCGCGGGCTCTACGCCTTCGATGATGTCCACGCGATGATGGCCTTTGTGGGCGCGGGCCGGGATGCCGAAGGGCAGGCCACGCTGGCGGCGATGACCGCGGCCATCGACGGCCCCGGCGACAACGCCCAGTTCACCCGCGACGCCGGCCTGCCGGTCGCCCGGGCCCTCCACGCCTTCGGTCATGGCGATGATGCGCTCGCCATCGACCTGCTGCGCGATGTGAGAAACCGCGCGGGCCGCTTCGGGGGCAGCCATGCCCAGCGCGACCTGCTGGACCTGACCCTGATCGCCGCGGCCGGCCGGGCGGGCGAGACCAGCCTGGAACGCGCCCTGCTGGCCGAACGCGCCGAGGCTCTGCCGCAGGTCTAGACGCGGATATCCAGGATATGCGCCGGCACACGGCGCAGGCGCGGCTCTCCCGGCGGCGGAGGCGCGGCGCTGACCGGTTGCGTGGTCGGCGTGCTGGCGTGACTTCCGGCCTGGATGACTCCCAGGGTGGCGAGGCGGACGTCGGCGGCGCGGATCGTCGCGGTCGCCCGCAGCGGCGGCGCGGCGGCGCCGACCGGGCTCATCTCGCGCCTCCCGGCGCCACCAGGCCATAGGCCTGCGGGTCCACGTCGAGCAGGTCGCAGATGTCGAGGATCGCGTCGCGCTCGGCCTCGTCGAAGCCGCCGTCGGCGATCGCCATGCTGCAGGCCGATTCCACCAGACGCTGGGACGGACCTTCGTGGCCGTACAGCCGCGCGATGGCGGTGTGCGCCTGGCGGGTCGCGGTGTCCGGGTCACGGTAGAACCGCGCGATCATGCCGTCGAAGGCAAGCATCGCCCGCTGGGTTCCGAACACCGCCGTGGCGTCCAGACGGCGCATACGGTCGTGGGCGTCGCCGCGCTCCTCATGGGTCACCCAGCCGTCGGCATGGGCGATCAGCGCGCAGGCGGAGACGAGGGCGTCCAGCTGCAGGGTATCGGAGGCGACCGAATCCGGCGTCGCGGCGACGGCGGCGATGGCCGGCAGCGGCTGGGGTTTCCGGGTGGGCAGGTGTTCGTTCATGGCCATTCCTCTTGTTTGGAGGAGTGCGCCCGACACCGAATCCGCTGGGGGAAGCCGGACCGGACATCGAGCGCACTCGATGCGGTCCGACATCACGATCCCGGAGAGGGGGAATCGCCAGAGGGGCCCGGCCCGCCTTTCTCAGATAGGCGCCGCCAACACCCACGCAAGGCCTCCCCGCGTCGATCGTTTCGTTCCGGAGATGAGGCGCGCCTGCCGGCCCTGTAGACTGGGGAAAACAACGAGTCGGCGCGCCGCCGGCCTCCGGGGGGACTTCCATGCGCAAGACAATCATCGCCCTGACCGCGATCGCCACCCTGTCGGCCGGCGCGAGCCAGGCCCAGGTCGCCCTCAAGCCGGGCACGCCCTCACTCCTGGTCTGGAGCCCGCAGCAGCAGAGCGAGGGCTATCGGTCGATCGAGACGATCTACAAGGTCGGAACCATCAAGCGGGGCCGGAAGGTCCATCCGCTGCCGGCGGCGCCGAAGCAGATCGACTTCACCTTCGAGTACGGGGGCAGGACCTGGTCGGTCGACGACTACATGAAGGCCTACAAGGTCTCCGGCGTCCTGGTGATCCGGGACGGCAAGGTCCTGCTCGAGCGCTACGCCATGGGCCGCAGGCCGGAGGACCGCTGGACCTCGTTCTCGGTGGCAAAGTCAGTCACCTCGACCCTGGTGGGCGCCGCCATCCAGGACGGCAAGATCAAGGGGCTCTCGGCCCCCGTCACCGACTACATCCCCGAGCTGAAGGGCTCGGGCTATGACGGCGTCACCGTCCGCCAGCTGCTGATGATGAGTTCGGGCGTGAAGTGGAACGAGGACTACGCCGATCCCAATTCCGACGTGGCGAAGTCGACGACGATGACGGTCGAGCCCGGCGTAAACCCGCTGGTCCGCTACATGAGCCGGCTACCGCGCGAGAACGCGCCGGGCACGAAGTTCAACTACAATACCGGCGAGACCGACCTGGTGGGCATCATGGTCTCCAACGCCGTCGGCAAGAGCCTCTCAGCCTATGCCTCCGAGAAGCTGTGGAAGCCCTACGGCATGGAGCGCGACGCGATCTGGATGGTCGATCCGGCGGGTCGCGAACGCGGTGGCTGCTGCATCTCCATGACGCTCCGAGACTACGGCCGCGTCGGCCAGTTCATGCTCGACGGCGGTTTGGCCGGCGGAAAGCCCGTGCTGCCGGCAGGCTGGACCACCGAGGCCACGTCGCCACAGATCGACAATGGTTCGGGCGGCTACGGCTATTTCTGGTGGATCCGGCCCAACGGGGCCTACGAGGGCGTCGGCATCTTCGGCCAGTCGGTGAGCACCTTCCGCGATGACCGGATCATCATCGTCACCAACGCCGCCTGGCCGGTCGCCACCGGCCGCGAACTGAGCGCCGCGCGGGCGGCCTTCATCAACGCCGCGCGGGCGGCCGCGAAGGCCATGTAGGCCGGGGCTCACATGGCCAATTCGTAACTGGCGTCAGGGGTGGCCGGACCGTACCTGTCGAAAGCGCAGAGCGGTCCGGTGAAATCGCCGATCCTGCCCGGCCGCGGCGCGTTGTATCCATGAGTTGTCCAGACGGACACCCCCGCTCCCCACGGGGTCCAGACCAGACCTGAAAGTGTGTCACATGTCCTTCCCCGCCCTTGGCCGCCAGCTTCGCAGGTTTTCCCCGACCTTGCTGACGCTCGCGATGGCCATGCTCGTGGCCGGGTTCGCGGCGGTCGGACTGGTCGCCTAGCCGATCGGTTCCTGCCTCCGCGTTCCAGAGGGCCCTTCGGGGCCCTTTTCCATGCGCGGCGGGCGGGGCCGGACGCCATTTCCGGGGATCGAGGCCGGTGATATGACAGTCACATGAGCCCTGCGGACCTCGCCCTGAAGCCCCGTCTCACCGCACCCCTGGCGCTGGCGCTCGCGGTCGCCTTCGCCGCCCCCGCCCTGGCCCAGTCTGGGCCCCGCCCCTTCGGGCTGGAATCCTCCGGCTGGACACTGGTCACGGCCAGCGAGGACACCTGGGTCTACATGAAGGCCACGACCAGCGCCGACCGGGGCGTGCGGCGGGTCTGGACAGCCTATGATTCCCACAAGGTCCGCGAGCGCCAGGGCTTCCGGTTCCACTCCGTCCAGAGCCTCGCCGAGTTCGACTGCGGACGCGGGGTGTCGCGCGTGGTGGAGGAATCCTTCCACGACAGTCCCGGTCTGAAGGGCAAGAGCTGGCAGGCGCCCAACTTCGTCCCGACCGAGTGGGCGGCGCCGGCGCCCAACTCCATCGGCGCCATACGCCTGGCCTACGCCTGCCGGACACTCTCGGAGACCTGAGCGGCTTGACGCCGGACGCGCCGGGGATTGTGATCCGGCGCTGACGGAGGCGCCAATGCCGGAACTGGAACATCTGCCCGCCGATGCGCCGATCGATGCGATCATGGCGGTGCTCGACCGCGACGGCGCCCTGATCCTTGACGATGTGATCAGCGCGGCGGAAGCCGACGCCTTCCGGGAAGAGCTTCGGCCCTATGTCGAGGCCACCCAGCCCGGCCAGGACTCCTTCACGGGCCGGCGCACCACCCGGACCGGCGCCCTGGTGGCCCGTTCGAAGGCTGCCCGCGCGGCGGTGCTGGACACCCGCATCCGCGCGATCTGCGACAAGGTCCTGCTGCCGAACTGCGAGCGCTATCAGCTGCACCTCACCCAGCTGATCCGCATCATGCCGGGGGAGCCGGCCCAGGCGATCCATCGCGACCGCTGGGCCTGGGGCCGGTATCTCAAGGGGATCGAGCCGCAGCTCAACACGATCTGGGCCCTGACCGACTTCACCGAGGCCAATGGCGCGACCCAGGTCATCCCTGGCTCCATCGATTGGCCGGACACGCGGGCCGCCGAGTCCGCCGAGATTGGCCGCGCGGTCATGCGCCGCGGCTCGGTGCTGATCTATACCGGAACCGTGTTCCACGGCGGCGGCGCCAATGTCAGCGACCAGGATCGCTGGGGCCTGAACATCACCTATGCCCTGGGATGGCTGCGGCAGGAGGAGAACCAGTACCTGTCGTGCCCGCCCGAGATCGCCCGCGCCCTGGACCCGGAGCTGCAGGCGCTGATCGGCTACGCCATGGGATCGTACGCCCTGGGTTACTTCACGCCGCCGTTGCCGGCCGGCGAAGGCCCCGAAATCGTCCCGCCTGAATTCGCCCTCGGTCGGGTCGACGGCGCGCCCAGCATGGGCTCGGAAGAGCTCCTGCGCGCCGTCACGGCCGAAAAGCCGGGCGTCTGAGGCTCACAGCACGATCTGCGCCAGCACCATTGCGGCGAAGAGACACCCCATTTCGACCGACATCGCGCGCCTCCCGGCGTACGCCCTAAGGCGCGTAGCTTACCGCCATGCCGGCCCGCACGTCCTGCTGCACGCCGTACTGCGGAAACGGATAGCGGAAGCCGTTCTTCGACAGCGCCCGCATCCCGGCGATGGCCTTCAGCAGATGCTCGGGCGGCGTGGCCATCAGCATCTCGTCGTCCAGCACCCCGCCATAGCGCCGCTCGGCGAAGCAGGGGATCGACAGGCTGGGCGTGCGGGTGGTCAGCGCCCGGCCCCAGCTGTCAGCGCAGGCGCTCTCGCCCACCACGCCCCAGTCGAACTTCTTGTAACCCGACCACTGCAGTCCGTTGATGAAGTACATCATCGCCCCGGGCGTCGCGTAGAACAGGGCGATGTCGGGGTCCTGCAGCTTTCCCGAGGCCAGCGGTCCGACGGCCAGGGCGTCGTACTGGCCGTCCGGCACACAGTGCATGGCGGCCTGGTGCTCGGTCGCGCCCTCGACGGTCTCGAACCAGACGCCGGTCATGTGCTTGCCCGTCCGCCATTCCGGTGTCTTGGCGTTGCCCAGCCCGACCACCGCCCGGCACTGGGCGCCGACCAGGTCGTCCGACGTAATTCCCACCGTCCAGCCCAGCCGCGAGGCCTGGCCCACCACCTGGTCCAGGGTGTGCACATGCTGCGGGCGGCGGATGCGCGGGATCGCTTCCATCTCGGCGCGGTCGACGAAGAGCTTCATGCCGAACGGGATCGAGCGCAGCTTCAGCAACTGCTCCAGATCCGAGACGATGGTCGGCCAGTCGAGATCCATGAGCGTTCTCCCCGCTTGCTGTTTGACGCAGGCTGCGGCTTCGCGGCGGCGGACGCAAGGAGTGGGCGTTTCGGCCCGGCCCGGCTATGGGAGGCGCATGAACCCCTGGATCCATCTCGACACCGCCCAGATCCCCGGCGGCGGTGAACTGAAGCTCATGCAGCGGGGCCAGGACTTCTCGATCATGTCCGGCACGATCGAGCTGATGAACAGCCGGCTGTCGGGCTCCGAGATCGCGCTGGCCAACCTGGCCTGGGACAAGATCAAGGACCGCAAGGCGCCGCGGATGCTGATCGGCGGCCTGGGCATGGGTTTCACGCTGCGCGCAGCCCTGGCCGACCTGCCCAAGGACGCCAGCATCACCGTGGCCGAACTGGTCCCCGAGGTGATCACCTGGGCCAAGGGGCCACTGGCCCACCTGTACGGGAATTCGCTGAGCGACAGGCGCCTGCTGCTGCGCCAGGCCGACGTCGCCGACCTGCTGCGCGACGCCAACCCGGCCTACGACGCCATCCTGATGGACACCGACAACGGCCCCGACGGCCTGAACCGCGACGCCAACGACAGCCTCTATTCGGTCAGCGGACTGGCGACCCTGCGCAAGGCGGTGAAGCACGGCGGCGTTCTGGCCGTGTGGTCCGCTGGTCCCGACCAGCCCTTCGCCGGGCGCATGCGCCGCGCGGGCTTCGCCGTGGAGGAGGTGCAGGTCCGCGCCAGCCCCTCCGGCAAGGGCGCCCGTCACATCATCTGGGTGGGCGTGGCCCGCTAGACATGTCGGCCCGGCCCAAGTCCTGCGGCCCCTGCGGCCAGTGCTGCAAGGTTTTCGCGGTCGAGGAGCTGGGCAAGCCGATGGCGACCTGGTGTCCGCACCACCGGGCGGGCGCCGGCTGCGGCATCTATCCGGACCGCCCGGCAAGCTGCCGCACCTTCGAGTGCGTGTGGCTGATGGACCCGGAGATGCCTCACCGTTTCCGGCCCGACCTGACGAAGGTGGTGCTCGACCAGGATCCCGCCGGCACGCGCCTGATCGCCCGCTGCGACCCCGCCAACCCCCTGGCCTGGCGGCGCAACCCGACCTATGCGGCCCTGAAGGCCTATGCCGCCGAGACCTGGGGCACAGGCAGGATCGTCATGGCCGTGGCCGGCCGGCGCACCTGGGTGATCGCGCCGAAGGAGGACATCGACCTGGGCGAAAGCAATCCCGACGCGACACTGAGCGTGGTTGAGGAGAATGGCCGGATCCAGGTCCTGGTCAGCGCGCCCGAGCCGCCGCCCGCCCGTTAAGCACGCTGCCCCCGGAATGGGTGCGTGGGCAAGGCCACTAGGTACTGTCGCGAATTGGCGGGACGCCTAGCCACCTGTAAATGCAGGAAAATCGTGGAGAGCAATGTGCGGGCCCCGGTCCCGGGCGGCGAAGCCTTCACTGGAGTTCCGCGTGAAGAAGATCGTCTATGTGAGCCGCAAGACCGACGCGGCGCGGCGCGATCCCGACCACGTGCGCCACATCAATGAACTGGCCCTGATCCGCAACGCCGGCCTGCTGGTTACGGGCGCACTGGTGGCCACGGAGAACAGGTTCGCCCAGGTTCTGGAAGGTCCCAACGCGAACGTCGACACGCTGATGGTCAGCATTCTGCGCGACCCGCGCCACACCGCGATCAACGTCATCCGAGACACCCCGATCCGACGCCGCACCTTCCCGAAGTGGAGCCTCGCCTACGTGGGTCCCTCGACCTACGTCCAGGGCCTGATCCAGCCCATGCTGGCCGAGCCCTTCACGACGGCCCAGACCGACAAGCTGGTCCGGCTGATGCGCGAATTCGCACGCGAGGGCGGCTGAGAATTGCAGCCTCCGTAGGCTGTGCCGGGGTCGGTCCTAGGCCTTCGCCCCGACCGTCTCCCACTCCGCCCACAGCCGCTCGGCCTGAGCCTTCGCAGGGCCGAGCGAGGCCTCCTTCACGTGACCGTAGCCGCGGATCGCTTGCGGGACCTCGGCCAGTTGCGCGGCGGTTTCCAGCCGGGCCGGCGTAAGACCGTCGACGATGCGGTCGAGATCGGCCTCGAAGGCGGCGATCAGCGCGCGCTCGGTCCGGCGCTCCTCGCTGTACCCGAACAGGTCGAGTGGCGTACCTCTCAGCCCCTTGAGCCTCGTCAGCAGCGGGAAGCCCAGGTCGAGCATCCAGCCCGAGAAGGCCATCTTGCGCGGCTTGCCGTCCGGCCCCTTGCGGGCCAGCAGCGGCGGGGCGAGCCACACCCTGGCCTTGCCGCCCTTGAAGGTCTGCGCGCGGTAGCTGGCGAAGCGTCCGTCGGTGTAGAGGCGGGCGACCTCGTACTCGTCCTTGTAGGCCATCAGCTTGTAGAGGCTGACCGCCGCGGCCCGGGTCAGGGCCTCGCCGGCGCCCAGCGCCTGTTCGGCCGCACGCACCTTGCCCACCCTGGTCAGGAAGCGGTCGGCGTAGGCGCCGTTCTGATAGGCCCCAAGTTCGGCGGCGCGCCCGTTGATCAGGTCGTCCAGGGGCATGGTCCCGGGCGTCGGGACGTCGTCGTCGCGCTGGCCCCGGGCCGAAGGGTCGTGGGCGACCTTCCGGCCCAGTTCGAAGGCCTGGAGGTTGGCCTCGGCCTCGACGCCGTTCAGCCGGATGGCGCGGTACATGGCCAGGCTGGAGACCGGGATCACGCCCTTCTGCCAGGCGAAGCCCAGCATGATCATGTTGGCGTAGATCGCGTCGCCAAGCTGGGTTTCAGCCAGGTGGCTGGCCGGCGCCGCGTCCCAGGACCGGGTGGCGGCGGCGATCCGCTTGCCGACCTCATCGGCGTCGAAGCGGACGTCTCGGTCGGTGACGAAGTCGGCGGTGGGCGCGAAGTCGGCGTTGCCCACCGCGACGGTGCGGTCCTTGGCGTAGAGGCTGAGCGCGTCGGCGCCCGCCGCCGACAGCAGGTCGCAGGCAATCAGCACATTGGCGCTGGCCGCCGGCACGCGACCGCCGATGATGCTGGTCTCGGTCTCGCCGATGCGGACGTGGCTGAACACTGCCCCGCCCTTCTGGGCCAGACCGGTCATGTCCACCACCGAGGCGGCCCGCCCGTCCACGTGAGCGGCCATGGCCAGGATCGAGGCCACGGTGGTGACGCCGGTGCCGCCGACGCCGGTGAAGACGATGTTGCGCACGCCGCCGGTGGGCTCAAACGTCGGCAGCGGGGTGGCGTCCGCCGTCAGCGCCGGCATGGCCTCGTGATGCGCGTTCTCCGCGCCCTCCAGGGTGACGAACGAGGGGCAGAAGCCGTCGAGGCAGGAATAGTCCTGGTTGCAGGTGGACTGGTTGATCTTCCGCTTGCGGCCGAACTCGGTGTTCAGCGGCTCGACCGACACGCAGTTGGACTTGACCGAACAGTCGCCGCAGCCCTCACAGACCAGCGGGTTGATCATCACCCGCATCGGGGCAGCGGCCATCTTGCCGCGCTTGCGCCGGCGGCGCTTCTCGGTGGCGCAGACCTGATCGTAGATCAGCACCGTGACGCCAGCAGTGTCGCGCAGCTCGCGCTGCACCTTCATCAGCTCGATCCGCGGGCGGACCTCGACGCCGGGCGCCAGGTCGGTGACGGTCTGGTAGCGCTCGGGCTCGGCGGCCACGACCACAACCTTCTTCACGCCTTCGGCGGCGAGCTGCCGGGTGATCTGCGGGACGGTGAAGCCGCTCTCGGCCCGCTGTCCGCCGGTCATGGCGACGGCGTCGTTGAACAGCAGCTTGTAGGTCATGTTGGCGCCGGCCGCGACCGCGGCCCGGACGGCCAGGGAGCCGGAGTGGTTGTAGGTGCCGTCTCCCAGATTGACGAAGACGTGCTTCTCATCGGTGAAGGGCGAAGCGCCCACCCACGACAGGCCCTCGCCGCCCATGTGGCTGTTCAGGTCGGTGGACGGGTCATTGAAGCTGGCCATGTAGTGGCAGCCGATGCCGGCCAGCGCGCGGGAGCCTTCCGGCAGGCGGGTCGAGGTGTTGTGCGGGCAACCCGAGCAGAAGAACGGCTTGCGCTGCTGGTCGCTCGACAGCGTGACCGCGGCCATGGAGGCGGCCGACACACGGCTCAGATAGTCATAGACCCGCTCCATGTGCGGGCCGGGCGGCAGGCGGTCGGCTATGGCCAGCGCGATCTCGGCCACCGACAGGGAATTCAGTTCCGACAGCAGCGGGCCGCCAGACTCGTCGGTCTTGCCGATGATCCGGGGCCGGGCATGGGCGGGCAGGTCGTACAGAGCGGCGCGGGCCTGGGTCTCGATCAGCGGGCGCTTGTGCTCGATCACCATCAGGGTCTCGAGGCCGGCCGCGAACCCGCGCAGTCCGACGGGTTCGAGCGGCCAGGGCATGCCCACCTTGTAGATGGCGACGCCCAGGCCGGCGGCCTCCTCGGTGGAGATGTTCATGGCCGCGAAGGCCTCGATCACGTCCTTGTAGGCCTGGCCCTGGCAGACGATGCCCAGGCGCGGGCGGCTGGAACCCAGCATCACCCGGTCGATGCGGTTGGCCCGCGCGAAGGCCAGCGCCGCCGGCAGCTTCTGGGTGCGCAGGCGCCGTTCCTTGTCGAGCGGCTGATCCTTCAGGCGGATGCCCAGCCCGCCGGGCGGCAGGCGGAAGTTCTCCGGCGTGACAAAGCGGTGGCGCTCCAGCGAGACATCGATGGTCGCGCCTGAGTCCATCGTGTCGGCGAGCGCGATCATCCCGACCCAGAGGCCCGAGAAACGGCTCATGGCGTAGCCGAGCAGGCCGTAGTCCAGCACCTCCTGCACGTCGGCCGGCGACAGCACCGGCATCTCGAAGTCCTGGAAGGCGTATTCCGACTGCGATGGGAGGGTGGAGGACTTGCAGGTGTGGTCGTCGCCGGCCACCGCCAGCACGCCGCCTTTGGGGAAGACGCCTGCGAAATTGGCGTGCTTGAAGGCGTCGCCGGTGCGGTCGACGCCGGGCGCCTTGCCGTACCACATGCCGAAGACGCCATCGTAGCGGGCCCCGGGGAACAGGTTGGCCTGCTGGCTGCCCCAGACCGCCGTGGCCGCGAGGTCCTCGTTCAGGCCCTCCTTGAAGACGACCTCTGCCGACTTGAGGAATTTCGACGCGCGCGCGGCCTGCTGGTCGAGGCCGCCCAGCGGAGAGCCGCGGTAGCCGCTGACAAATCCCGCCGTGTTGAGCCCCGCGGCCTGATCCAGCCGATGCTGGTCCATCAGAACCCGCAGGAGCGCCTGGACGCCGGTGATGAAGACTCGACCGTCCGTGAGCAGAAATTTGTCGTCGAGCGTCACTTCTTGGCGGCGCATCGCAATTTTTATCCTTTCGGGCCTCCCCAACCCTATGGAAGATCATATAAGAGCGCCGCAATTGCTTGCCAAAAGCATGCCCCGGCGCCGCCGTTCCGGGGCAAGAACGAGACGCTTGCGTACACTCGCCAGGAGGAAAAGTTGTCCGAGGTCCTCGACGCCGTCGATGCCAAGATTCTGGATCTTATCCAGCACGACGCCGGATTGTCGGTCGCCGAGATCGCCGAGCGCGTCGGATTGTCGTCCAGCCCCTGCTGGCGGCGGATCAAGCGGCTGGAAGACGCAGGCGTCATCCAGCGCCGGGTGACCATCCTGGACCGCGACAAGCTGGGCCTGAGCTTCGAGGTCTACTGCACCGTCAAGCTCAGCCTGCCGACCAAGGATAACCTCGACGCCTTCGAGACCGCCATCACCAAGCTGGCCGAGGTGGTGCAGTGCGCCACGGTCACCGGGGCGGCCGACTATGAGCTGCGCATCGTCACCCGCGACATGCACGCCTTCGACGACTTCCTGCGCGACAAGATCCTGTCGCTGGGCCTGGTGTCGAACATCGAGAGCCGGATCGTGATCCGCTCGGTCAAGAACACCACCGCCGCGCCCCTGGGTCTGGTCAGCCCCTATGTGAGCGCGCAAAGCTAGGTCTCCACAAGCGGAGGCCTGCCCATGATCGAGCTCGTTATCGACCAGCGGCGCAAGGACCTCGGCGGTTTCGAGGTCGGGCGCGTCCTGCCGTTCGCGAAACACCGGATGGTCGGGCCATTCGTGTTCTTCGACCACATGGGCCCGGCGGACTTCCAGCCCGGCTTCGGGCGCGAGGTCGACGTCCGGCCACATCCGCACATCGGCCTGTCGACGGTGACCTACCTGTTCGAGGGCAACATCACCCATCGCGACAGCGTGGGCGCGATCCAGGAGATCAACCCGGGCGAGGTCAACTGGATGACCGCTGGCTCGGGCATCACCCACTCCGAGCGCTTCGAGACCCTGCGCGCCCGGGGCGGGCGGCTGCATGGCATCCAGGCCTGGGTCGCGCTTCCCGACGGCCAGGAGGAGATCGCGCCCAGCTTCGCCAACCACGGCCCGGCCGACCTGCCCACCTACGAGAGCCCGGACGGAAAGCTTTGGTCCAGGCTGGTGGCCGGCAGGGGCTGGGGCGCCGAGGCGAAGGTGAAGACCCATTCGCCGATGTTCTACTGTCACTGGCGCCTCGGCGCCGGGGTCCAGGCGGAGTTGCCGGCCGAGTATCCAGAGCGGGCGGCCTACATCGCGGAAGGCGTGGTCGAAGCCGCCGGCCGCCAGTTCACGGCAGGCCAGATGGTGGTGTTCGAGCCGGGCCAGCCGGTGCTGTTCACCGCCATCACAGACGCGATCGTCATGCTGCTGGGCGGCGAGCCGGTGGGGCCGCGCTTCATCGAGTGGAACTTCGTCTCCTCGTCGAAGGACCGCATCGAACAGGCCAAGGCCGACTGGCGCGCCGGCCGGATGAGGCTGCCCGACGCCGACGATCAGGAATTCATCCCGTTGCCGGGCGAGGCGCCCTGACCACTCATAGAGCTTCGCGCGTAGTTCTTGCTTTGTTCTTGACAACACGCTGAGGTTGTTAAAGTCTCGCGGTGTGACAGCCGCGCTGACAGGGCGGGCGAAACATCCGGAGAGATCAATTGGCAAGCTCAGGCTCATATGCCCGGGGCGATCAACCGCGCTCGGTTTCTGACCCCGACGCAGCGGCACATGAAGGCGCCGCAAGACGGCAGCGGGAATACAACGCCAAGCAAGCTGGCGACGTTACGTTGCCGCGATCCGCCCCGACGGGACGCCCACGCCAGAGCGGACCGGACTGGGCGCCGGACGTGGGACATCCAGGAGCGCTGGAATCCATCGTTCCCGTCTGGGGTTCAGGCCGGGAAGCGCTGGCCGACCTCCATGACGGCGACTACCTCGGCGCGGCCGGAAATGCGGCT
Source organism: Pseudomonadota bacterium (assembly GCA_963205005.1). Classification (GTDB taxonomy): domain Bacteria; phylum Pseudomonadota; class Alphaproteobacteria; order Caulobacterales; family Caulobacteraceae; genus Phenylobacterium. Next base: position 14,780 of record CAUJHW010000182.1, on the reverse strand, counting down.
ATGGCCGCGTCTGACCTGGCGCTCGCAAAGGGTTTGCTCACCGCCCTCGGAAAGGGCGCCGTGAAGATCAGCGGGCCACATGTGTGGCGAACCAAGCCGTGGGATGAGGCTCAAGGCATGCGGAAGTGGCTTGGCGAGAAGGGCTATCTCAAACCTGGCGAACACGGACATCACGGACTGGCGCCTCAGAACGGCTGGGGCAAGGCCGTTCCCGATTTCATCAAGAACCAGCCCTGGAACATCAAGGGACTCGATGCGGTCACACACGGGCGGATTCATGGGCCCTACACCGTGGACGGCGTGAAACTTCCCCGGTTCAACCCGGTCGAACGGGTCTGGTACGGAACGCCGACCTGGACAAAGCCGGCGGCGACTTCGATGACGGGCGACAGTGTTCGGGCGCCAACACTTGCCATTGAAGGCCAGCGTCGATGAACGTGCCTGGCGTCGTGATAGGGCTCGGAGTTCTGTTCGGTCTTTGCCTGGCCATCTTCGTTCTCGAGACCTTCCGGCAGGCGCCTTTTCGGTCACGCAGCGCGCTTCCGGGGCCCGAAAACTACCGCCTGCGCAGCCGACTGCGTCGGATGACCCGACCAACCCTGCTCCTGATTCCGGCCAAATCGCCTGGGTTCTCCAAGATCGGCGGCCTGCCCGAACTGCCGCCGGGAGTCTCCTGGCCGGAGGGGGACCGCGAGCCGCCGGCCTTTGTCGCTCAGATCGACATCGCGACCTTTCGCGCCCATGGGGACTTTGACTGGCTGCCTGAGTCCGGGCGCATCTATCTGTTCTTTGACGACGACCGGAACGGCGCGGCCGACTGCGGCATGCTGCTCTTTTCACAAATGGCGCCCGGCCCCGAGACGACGGCGCCGCCCGGGCTTCCTCTGAACCGTCGCTTCGCTGAGCGACGCGTAGGCTTCATGAAATTCCCTTCGTTGCCGAGCTCGGACTGGCTCGGCGAGGACTGGGCCAGTGACGATGTCGAGTGGGAGGATTTCGAGGACTTCAAGGCATGCGATTTCGGGGACGAGATCGAGCATCGGATCGGTGGGTATCCCAGCGAACTCCAGAATGGCCAGATGGCGGTTGCGTGCGAGTATCTGTGGCGCGGAGAGACGCAAAACTATCGGGAACCCGTGCCGGAATCCCTCCGTCTGGCGGCCCGGCAGTGGCGTCTGCTGTTGCAGATAGACAGTGACCCCGCCCTGAACATGAACTGGTGGGATTCCGGGATGATCTACGTCTTTATCCGCGCTCGTGATGCCAAGCGGGGAGATTTCTCCAGGACCGTAACGATCACCCAGACGCATTGAGCCGTTCCCGGCGCCGGGATACGTCTGCCCCATGAACGTCAGCGTCTTCGACCTCTTCAAGCTGGGCGTGGGGCCGTCCAGTTCTCACACCATGGGACCGATGACGGCCGCCGGGCGGTTCCTGGCCTGGCTGGGGTCGGACCTTGAGCGGACCGCGCGGGTGCGGACCACGCTCTATGCGTCGCTGGCGCTGACCGGCCGGGGGCATGCGACCGATCGGGCGGTGATCCTCGGGCTGGCCGGGTTCGAGCCGCGGACCCTGGACCCCGACGCGGCGGATCAGGTGGTGATGCAGGTCCGTTCGGCACAGAGCCTGCCCCTCGGAGGGCGGCGCGAAATCGTGTTCGATGAGGCGCGGGACCTGCTCTGGGAAGGCCGCACCCGCCTGCCCCAGCATCCCAACGCCCTGACGTTCACGGCCTTCGACGCGGCGGGTGCGGCGCTTGGCGAGCGGACCTACTTCTCCATCGGCGGCGGCTTTGTTCGCGACGAGGACGAGATCGGCCAGAACACGGCGCCCGAGCGCGCCCTGCCGGCGCCTTACCCCTTCGGGTCCGGTGCGGAACTGCTTGAACAGGCCGAAGGCGCGGGCCTTTCCATCAGCGCGCTGATGCGGGCCAACGAGCAGATGCTGCGCAGCGACGCGGACATCGACGCCGGCCTCGATGCCATCGTGGACGCCATGTACGCCTGCATCGAACGCGGCATGCGCACGCCCGGCGTGCTGCCCGGCGCCCTGAAGGTGACCCGCCGCGCCAATGCCATCTGGACCAGCCTGGTGGGCGATGCCGACCGCCGCATCGCCGATCCGCTGGCGGCGCTGGACTGGGTGAACCTGTGGGCCCTGGCCGTGAACGAGGAGAACGCCGCCGGCGGCCGCGTCGTCACGGCGCCGACCAACGGCGCGGCCGGTCTGCTGCCGGCGGTGCTTCGCTACTACGACCGCTTCCATCAGGGCACGCCGGAGGGACGGCGCACCTTCCTGCTCACCGCCGGCGCCATCGGCGCGCTCTACAAGAGGAACGCCTCAATCTCGGGCGCCGAGGTGGGATGCCAGGGCGAGGTGGGCGTGGCCTGTTCGATGGCCGCGGCGGGACTGGCCGCGGCGCTGGGCGCCACCAGCGCCCAGATCGAGAACGCCGCCGAGATCGCCATGGAGCACAACCTGGGCCTCACCTGCGACCCCATCGGCGGGCTGGTGCAGATCCCCTGCATCGAGCGCAACGCCATGGGCGCGGTGAAGGCCATCGACGCCCAGCGCCTGGCCATGCTGGGCGATGGCCAGCATTCGGTCAGTCTCGACAAGGTGATCGCCACCATGAAGCGCACCGGCGAGGACATGAGCGCGATCTACAAGGAGACCTCGCTGGGCGGGCTGGCGGTCAATCTGGCGGAGTGCTGAGCCGCCGGTTACTTCAGCGCCGTGCGGAGTTTGGCGGCCCAGGCCTCACGGTCCGCCATCGTTGATGGTTCGCCCTCTCCGGTCAGCAGGGGCACGCCCTTGTAGCGCGGCACCACGTGGAAGTGGGCGTGGAATACCGTCTGACCCGCCTCCGCGCCGTTGTTCTGCCGCACGTTCACGCCGTCGGCGTGCAGGGCGGTCATGTCAGCCTGGGCGATCTTCTGCACCACCACCATCACGCGGGTAAGTTCGGCGGGCTCCAGCTCGGTGATGTTGCGCGCGCAGGAGGTCCGGGAGATCACCAGCGCATGCCCGGGGCTGGTCATCCGAAGAGGCATGAACGCCACGACATGGGCGTCCTCATAGACGACCAGCGACTTGCCCTCGCCCCGAAGGACGGGAGCGAACGGATTGGTCCGGTCATAGGGATGGCTGCAGGTCTTCGGCTGGGCCGCCGCCGGCGCCGCGACCATCCCGAGCCCGAGCGCCAGCGCCATTCCGGCGATGATCGTCTTCATCCTGTCCCCCGCAATCCGTCGCATGCGTCCTTCCCGACACGGTAGCTTGAGCCCGAGCGTCACCCCAGGGGCCCCGCAGCCGTTGTCCACGCCGGGCCGCCCTAGCTGGCCAGCGCCTTGCGGGTTGTTTCCCAGTACTGGGCGCCGGTGATCAGGGTGACCACGGCGGCGAGCCAGAACAGGCCGTGGGCGGCCCACTCGAACCCGGCGCGCAGGGCCGTTCCGTCCGGAAGGGCGAAGGCGCCCCAGGCGGCCACGATCAGTTCCAGCGTCAGCGCGACCAGCTGCAGCGTCGTCTTCCACTTGGCGAGCAGGGTGACCGGCAGCTTGATCCCCTTGCCGGCGCCGACCTCACGGAGCGCGCTGACGGTGAATTCGCGGAACAGGATCAGGCCGGCCGGCAGGACCACCATCGGCTGGGGTCCCAGCGACAGCAGGCCCAGGATCGCGCCGCAGACCAGCACCTTGTCGCCGATGGGGTCGAGGATGGCGCCCCAGACGCTCTCGGCGTCGAGCTTGCGCGCCAGCCAGCCGTCGAAGAAGTCGGTCACCGCCGCCAGCACGAAGGCATAGACCGCCCACCGCTGCAGGGCGAACTGGGTGGCAGGCTCCAGCCGGTTGGCGAAATAGGGCACCGCCCCGGTGGACGCGGCCAGGGCCACGAACATGAACAGCGCCATGACCAGGCGCGAGCCGGTGAGCAGGTTCGGGAGCGACTTCATACGGAACGAGCGTCCAAGGCTGAGCTTCGTTCCCGAGCTTAGCCGCTTCGCGGGCCCCGGCGCTGCAGAAAACGCCACGGCTGGGCCGGACCTCTGGCGCCAGCCGTTATTTCGATTAAACACGAACTATGGAAACCAAGCCGAATCCCCGCCGCCTGTCGTTCCTCGACCGCTGGCTGACCCTGTGGATCTTCGCCGCCATGGGCCTGGGCGTCCTGCTGGGAACGGTGATCCCCGGCCTTCCGGCATGGCTGGAGAGCCTGTCGGTGGGAACCACCAACATCCCCATCGCCATCGGTCTGATCGCGATGATGTATCCGCCGCTGGCGCGGGTGAAGTACGAGGCCCTGCCGCGGGTGTTCGCAGACAGGCGGGTGCTGGCGCTGTCGCTGGTGCAGAACTGGGTGCTGGGGCCGATCCTGATGTTCGCGCTGGCGGTGATCTTCCTGCGTGACCAGCCGGAATACATGACCGGCGTGATCCTGATCGGCCTGGCCCGCTGCATCGCCATGGTGCTGGTCTGGAACCAGCTGGCCCGGGGCGACAACCAGTATGTGGCGGGGCTGGTGGCATTCAACTCGATCTTCCAGATCCTGTTCTTCAGCGTCTACGCCTGGCTGTTCCTGACCGTGCTGCCCCCGCTGTTCGGTCTGCAGGGCAGCGTGGTGGCGGTCAGCATCTGGACCATCGCCGGCGCCGTGCTGACCTACCTGGGCCTGCCGTTCCTGGCCGGATTCCTGACCCGCCGGACGCTGATCCGGGCCCGGGGCGCCGAGTGGTACGAGACGCGCTTCCTGCCGCGGATCGGGCCGGTCACCCTGATCGCGCTGCTGTTCACCATCGTGGCGATGTTCAGCCTGAAGGGGGGCGATGTTGTCGCCCTGCCGTTCGACGCCCTGCGCATCGCCGTGCCGCTGACGATCTACTTCCTGGTGATGTTCGCGGTCAGCTTCCTGATGGGCCGGCTGATCCAGGCCGACTATCCGCGCACCACGGCGCTCGCCTTCACCGCGGCCTCCAACAATTTCGAGCTGGCCATCGCCGTCGCCATCGCCGCCTTCGGGCTCGGGTCGCCCATCGCCTTCGCCGCGGTGATCGGACCGCTGGTGGAGGTGCCGGTGCTGATCCTGCTTGTCCCCGCGGCCCTGTGGCTGGGCCGGCGGTACTTCCCCGCCACCGCCCCGGCGCGAGATGACGCCTGATCTGCGGGCTGGACGCGAACATAACGGGAACATACTCTGCGGGCCATGCCGCAGATCGATCGCATCGGACGCCTGAAAGGCCCCCTCCGGGTCACCTGCGGCAGCTGCGGCCGCACCCACGTCTGGACACCGGCGCAGGCGGTCCGCGCCTTCGGCGGTGAGTGCACCACGGTGGAGGCGCGGCGGCGACTGGCCTGCACGGGCTGCGGCGAGCGGCGCAGCTGGAAGCTCAATTTCTCGGCCTGATCCGGAACGCTGCAACCTTGGGCAGGTGGACGCGCCGACCGCGCGCGCCAAGCTGTCGGCCATGTGCAACCTCTACACCCTGACCCCCGGCATCGCCGACTGGGCCGCACTGTTCGAGAGCTTCATGGGGGCGCCGCTGACCCTGGCCGCGGGTCCGGACACGCTCGCCAACCAGCCGTGGGCGATGACGGTCTATCCGAAGTACCAGGGGCTGTTCTTCCGCCCGCTCGACGGCGGCGACCCGACGGCAGGCCATGAACCGGCGGTCGGCCGATGGGGGATTGTCCCCTTTTTCCACAAGGGGCCGGCCAGCGCCTGGAAGTTCCCGACCAACAACGCCCGCTCCGAAGAGATGTCGACCAAGGCCAGCTTCCGCGACTCGGTGAAGACCCGTCGCTGCCTCGTGCCCGCCACCGCCATCTGCGAATGGACCGGACCCCAGGGCCGCAAGACGAAGCACACGATCGGCCGCGCCGACGGCGCCCCGCTTTTTCTCGCCGGGCTGTGGGGCCGCCACAGCTGGGAGGGCGAGACGACCGAGAGCTACACCATGGTGATGATGGACACCGCCCCGGGCGACGACCTGCACCCGTTCCACAACCGCCAGCCCGTGGTGCTGGACCGGGCCGGCGCGCACGCCTGGCTCGACCTGAAGGCCGACTACCGCGACGTCCTGCGCGCGCCGCCCCCGGGGACACTGGCCGCCGACCCGCCAGAGCCGGTGGCGGCGTGAAGCCGACTTCGAGATCTTGCTTCTGACGCTCACCTGCCCGGCCGGAGCCCGCCGATCGGCAGCTTCGGGATAGCCGGCCTCGGGCTCAACCGGGCCGGGAGCGCCAGATGCCGGCTACCCGATCTTCGCCACCCGCGCGACGTGGCGCCCGCCTTCGAACGGGGTCGCCAGCCAGACCCGGACAATGGACAGCGCCTCGGCCTGCGTCACCGTGCGCTCGCCCAGCGCCAGGACGTTGGCGTCGTTGTGGGCGCGGTTCCAGACCGCCACCTGCTCCGACCAGCACAGCCCGCAGCGCACGCCCGGCACCTTGTTGGCCACCATCGCCTCCCCGTTGCCGGAACCGCCCAGGACGATGCCCCGCTCGAAGTCGCCGGACGCGACGGCCTGGGCGGTCGGGCGGATGAAGTCGGGGTAGTCGCAGGCCGCGGCTGAATAGGTCCCGAAGTCGTGGACCGTGTGCCCCTCGGCCCGCAGCATGGCGGTGATCGCGGCCTTGTAGGCGAACCCGGCATGGTCCGAGCCGATGGCGATGCGGAAGGTGGTCATGGGGGCGACTCGGATGGGTATGGCGGGAGGATAGCCCGACGCGGCGGCAGGTCGCCCAGGAAGTCCCGCTTGCCGATGTCGAGCCCCTCGGCCCGCAGCAGGGCATAGACGATCGCCGTGTGGAACTGGACGTTCGGCAGGGCCAGGTTCAGCACATAGTCGATGGCCGGGAAATGCCGCGCGCCCTTGGGGCTTGGCAGGACAATCTCGCGGGCCTCGGCGCCGTCGAAGTCTGAGGGCGCCAATTCGTCCAGCCCGGCCAGCGCCCTGACCAGGGCATTCCTGACGTCATCCAGCGTCTCCGGCCCGGCCTCCGGCGCGTGGGCCAGACCGCGAAGCCGCGCCGCTGCGCCCACGGCGTTGTCGATTGCCGAGGCGATCTGGCCGGGCAGCGGGTTCATGTCCGGCGCCAGCCGTAGCTCCGCCAGATCGGAGACATCCCGCCCTGCCGCGCGAAACTGCGCCTCCGCCCGGTCGAGCAGATGGACGATGACCCCCAGCGCGCGGCGGAACCGCGGCACGGTGAGTTCGAACAGCGTGACAGGCATGGCGACGGCCTCCTGCGCCTCCGCCTATCCGTGAACCGTCACGCCCGCGTGACAGAGGGGCGCACGCCCCTTCTCCCCTTGCGGGAGAAGGTGTCAGCGCAGCTGACGGATGAGGGGTCGCGCCGGCCTGTCCGCTTTGAATGCCGCGCCGCCGACCGCAGCGGCGCGCGGAGCAAAACCCCTCATCCGACCGGCTTCGCCGCCCACCTTCTCCCGCAGGGGGAGAAGGACACCGCCGCATCGCGATCCCCTCGCCCGAGGGGGTCCGGGACTTCAATCTCACGGATGATGCGAGCCGACCTCTGAACGTCAGTCAAGGACGACGCCGCCGGCGTCGCCGCCCCGCGGCGCGGGCTCCGCCCGCGTCCTTGAGTGACGTTCAGAGGCCGGCAGACTGGCCGCCATGAGACTTAAGCTGGGGTGGGCCGCGGGGCGGCGGGTGACCTCTAGGGCGTCGACATGGCGTCGAGCAGGCTCTGGACCGTCATGGAGCCTGTCCGCGCCCGCTGAATGGCCGGTCCGGCGTCCGGACGCCCCGCCGTAAGAACCTCAACGAGCGCCGAGACATCCGCCGCCGTGAGCTTCAGATCCTCCCGGATCCGGGTGCTGGGCGTCACGCCCGAAAGGCCGTTGAGCGACACGCGCCGCAGCGCCTGGATGAGCACCTGGCCGTTCGCGGTCTGCGTCCACTCTCCCGGAGGCGGCGTGCGGTCGAAACGCCAGCCGTGGTGCGACACCCGGAACGCGGCATAGCCTCCGCCGACTGCGGCGAGCAACGCAAGGAACAGCACCACCCAACGCTGAATTGGCTCCGGCATGCCAATAGCTTCAGTCGCGAAGACCAGGACCGCGACGCCAGCGGTCCACGGAAACATGGCGGCATAGAGGACGTTCTGCCGACGTGAAGTACGCACGGACTCGGCCATGCCCTGGAGGTGGCGGTCATAGGCCTTGAACAACCGCTTCAGCATCCAATTGGGACCGTTGGAATGGCCGCTCAAGGCGGGAACGGGGCAAGCTAAGCCGTCCGTGAGATCCTTGTCGACGGGCCACGGGATCACGGACCCTCACTGCCCGCGGCTCGCCCCCTCCACCACCGGCTCTGCGGCCTTCGGCCTCGGCCAGCGGTCCCCCTCCCCCGCTTCGCAGGGGAGGCAAGTGTCACTTCCGGAAATAGGCGTGCACCCGCTCCGCCAGGGGCCCTGACACCCCTTCCACCTTCATAAGATCCTCGACGCTCGCCCGCGCCACGCCGCGCGCGCTCCCGAAGGCATGCAGCAGCGCCCGCTTGCGCCCCGGCCCGACGCCGTCGATCTCGTCCAGCGGGTTCTTCTTCATCTCGGCGGACCGCTTGGCGCGGTGGGTGCCGATGGCGAAGCGGTGGGCTTCGTCGCGCAGGCGTTGCAGGTAGTAGAGAACCGGGCTCTTCGGCTCGAGCATGAAGTAGGGCTTGCCGGGGATGAAGAAGCGTTCGAGGCCCGCGTCGCGGTCGGGGCCCTTGGCGACGCCCACCACGGCCACGTCGTCGACGCCCAGGTCGGCCATCACCTCCATCACCGCCGCGATCTGGCCCATGCCGCCGTCGATGAGCACCAGGTCGGGACGGACGGTCTCCTGCCCCTCCTCCTCGTCCTTGGCCAGGCGGGCGAAGCGGCGGCGCAGGACCTCCTTCATCATCCCGAAGTCGTCGCCGGGTGTGATGTCGGTCCCGCGGATGTTGAACTTGCGGTACTGGCTCTTCTGGAAGCCCTCGGGCCCGGCGACGATCATCCCGCCGACCGCGTTGGTCCCCATGATGTGGCTGTTGTCGTAGACCTCGATCCGCTCGGGCGGGCTGTCGAGGCCAAAGGCTTCCGCGACGCCGGTGAGCAGTTTCGCCTGGGCCGAGCCCTCGGCCATCCGGCGGCCGAGCGCCTCCCGGGCGTTGGTGAGGGCATGGTCGACCAGCTGGCGCTTCTCGCCGCGCTGGGGCCGGCTGATCTCCACCTTGCGGCCAGACTTCTGGGCGAAGGCCTCCTCCAGCAAGACCTCCTCGGCCGGGTCGGTCGAGACCAGGATCAGCTTGGGGATCGGCTTGTCGTCATAGAACTGGCCCAGGAAAGCGCCCATGACGTCGGCGTCCTCGTCGGACTTGTCGACACGCGGGAAGTAGGCGCGGTTGCCCCAGTTCTGGCCGGCGCGGAAGAAGAACACCTGCACGCAGGCCTGGCCGCCCTCGGCGTGGAGGGCGAAGACGTCGGCCTCCTCCAGGGTTTCGGGGTTGATCTGGGTTTCCTGGGCGACAGAGGCCAGCGCCCGGATCCGGTCGCGCAGGCGGGCGGCCTGCTCGAACTCCATCTCGTCGGAGGCGGCCTGCATGTCGTCCGACAGCTTGCCCATGACGGCGCGGGACTTGCCGCGCAGGAACGCCTCGGCCTGTTCCACCAGGGCGGCGTAGTCGTCGAGCGCAATGAGGCCGGTGCAGGGCGCGGCGCAGCGCTTGATCTGGTGCAGCATGCAGGGCCGCGTACGGCTCTCATAGACGCTGTCCGAGCACGACCGCAGCAGGAAGGCCTTCTGCAGGGTGTTGAGCGTGCGGTTGACCGCGTTGGCGCTGGCGAAGGGGCCGAAGTAGTCGCCCTTGATGGTGTGGGCGCCGCGGTGCTTGCGCAGTTGCGCCGCCGGATGCTCGCGGCGGATGACGATCTCGGGGAAGCTCTTGTCGTCGCGCAGCAGGACGTTGAAGCGCGGCTTCAGCTGCTTGATCAGGTTGATCTCGAGCAGCAGGGCGTCGGTCTCGGTGCGGGTGGTGATGAACTCCATCGACCGGGTCAGGTCGACCATGTGGGCGATGCGCTGGGTGTGGAAGCGGCCCTGCGCGTACTGGATCACCCGCTTCTTCAGCGAACGCGCCTTGCCGACGTAGAGGACCTCGCCCTCCTCGCCCATCATCCGGTAGACCCCCGGCTTGTCCGGCAGGCGGGTGACCTCGTCCTTGATCAGGGCGGCGCCCTTCAGGGGCGCGGCGGGGGCTTCCAGCATGGGGGCTATATAGTCGAGTCCCGCCGCGCCCGCAGGGGGATTGGGATCAGGGCGCCATCACGTTCAGCACCGCCAGGGTCATCGCCGTGACCCCGGTGCGGATCGACAGACCGGGCGTCGGCGCGAAGTAGGGGTTGTGGTTGGCCGCCAGGGTCTCGCCCTTCGCTCTGGCCGCGGCCATGTCTTTCGGGTCGTAGCCGCCGATGCCGAAGAACAGCGACGGCACGCCGGCGATGATGAACTCCGAATAGTCCTCGCTGGCCGAGCCGGGACCGGGCGAGAGCAGCGCCTTGTCGCCGAACGCCTGCTTGAACACCGTGGCGGTGCGGGCGGTGACCGCGGCGTCGTTCATCACCGCGCGACCGCCGGAGACCAGCTGGATGTCGGGCGCCGGCGCGCCGGACATGGCGGCGACGGCGGTGGCCGTGCGGCGGATGCCGTTCAGCAGCACCTCGCGCACGCCGGCGTCGAAGCTGCGCACCGTGCCGCGGACGATGGCGGTATCGGGGATGATGTTGCCGGCGCTGCCGCTCTGGATCGAGCCCACGGTAATGACGCCAAACTGCGTGGCGTCCTTCTCGCGGCTGACCACGGTCTGGACGTCCATGGTGAAGCGGGCCGCCTCGATCACCGGGTCGATGGTGACGTGCGGGGTCGAGCCGTGGCCGCCCTTGCCGTGGAAGGTGATGTCCAGGCTGTCGGAGTTGGAGCTGTTGACGCCCGGCTTGTAGCTGACCGTGCCGGCGGGACCCGGACCCACGTGCAGGGCGAAGCCCAGGTCCGGCTTGCCGAAGCGTTCGAACAGCCTGTCGGCCAGCATGGCCCGGGCGCCCGAGACAGTCTCCTCCGAGGGCTGGCCGATGAACATCAGCGTGCCGCGCCACTTGTCCTTCATCGCCACCAGGGCCTGGGCGGTCCCGACCCAGGCGGCCATGTGGATGTCGTGGCCGCAGCTGTGGGCCACCGGCGAGGGCTTGCCGTTCCAGGTGGCCACGGCCTTGGAGGCATAGGGCAGACCGGTCTTTTCCTCCATCGGCAGGGCGTCCAGCTCGGTGCGGACCAGCACGGTCGGGCCCTTGCCGTTGCGATAGATGGCGACCACGCCGGTGCCGCCGACGCCCTCGGTGACCTCGAAGCCCAGCGCGCGCATCTCCCGGGCCAGCTTGGCGGCGGTGGCCTTTTCCTGGAAACCCAGCTCCGGGTTCTGGTGGAGGTCCTTGTAGAGCGCCTCCAGCTTGGGGTAGCCGCGGTCGAGACCGGCGTCGATCGCCGCCTTGGCGGCCGCCAGATCCGCCGCCTGTCCCGCCCCGGCGGCGGCGAGGCAGATCGCGGCGCCCGCGACGCCGGCCAGAAACTTCAACATTGAATTACCCCTCGTCAGATCTTGAACGCGCCGGCGGCCAGCCGCTCGAACACCGACTTCGTCAGCTTCACATAGCCCCGCTTGGGGTCGTGGAAATACATGGCGCCCTTCACTTTTGAAGGATCGTAGCCGTCGGCGACCAGGTCCACCTTGCGGATCTTGAAGGTGCCCGTGGTGTCCATGGCCGGCAGCAGGCGGACGAACAGCGGCTGGGCGTAGGGCGGCAGCTCGCGGGCGACGTGCTCGCCGAAGGCCACGGGGTCGAACGGACGGTCCATGACCAGGGCGGCCATGCCGGCGCGGCCGTCGGCGCCGTCGACGGTGACGCCGTAGACCGTGGCTTCGTCGACGCCCTCGAACGCCTGCAGCCGCTCGGCGACCTCGCCCGTGGAGACGTTCTCGCCCTTCCAGCGGAAGGTGTCCCCGATCCGGTCGACGAAGTAGAAATAGCCGTCGGCGTCCTGCTTCATCAGGTCGCCGGTGGCGAACCAGGCGTCGCCCCGCTCCAGCACGTTCTGCAGGATCTTGCTCTCGGAGGCGGCCTTGTCGAGGTAGCCGGAATACTCCGCCCGCACGTCGCCGCCGATGCGGCCGACGCACTGGCCGACCTGGCCCGGGCCGCATTCGATGCACAGGCCGCTGGCGCCGCGGATCACCGCCTCGGTCTCGACGTCGTACTGGACCAGCCGGACGCTGAACCGCTTGCGCAGCCACTTGGGCACCCGGCCGATCGCGCCTTCCTTGCCGTCGAAGTTGAACAGGCTGACGTTGCCCTCGGTGGAGCCGTAGAACTCCAGGATGTCGGGGATGCGGAAGCGGCGCTTCAGCACGGGCCAGACATCCGGGCGCAGGCCGTTACCAAAGGCCAGCCGCAGCTTGTGGCGGGTCTCGTCAGGGTCCTCGTCGTGGTTGACCAGGTAGCGGCACAGTTCGCCGATGTAGACGAACATGGTGCAGCCCTCCTCCACCACGTCCTTCCAGAACGGGCTGGCGGAGAACCTGCGGCGCAGCACCACCGACCCGCCGTTCAGCAGGGCCGCGCCCAGGCCGCAGAGGCCGCCGGTGGCGTGGTAGAGCGGCAGGCAGACGTAGATCCGGTCGGTCTTCAGCGCTCCGGTCGAGCCGGCGAACCCGCGCATGTAGAGCTGGGCGCGCATGTGGGTGATCCGCGCGGCCTTGGGCAGGCCGGTGGTGCCGGAGGTGTAGATCAGAAGCGCGGTGTCGGCCGCGGTCATGCCCTCGCGGACCAGGCGGTCGGGGGGCAGCTGGCTGCAGCTTTTCAGCGCCTGGACGAGGTCGCGCTGGTCGCCGTGCGCGGGGCCGAGGATCCACTGTTGCATCGGCCGCTCGAGCTGGCCGCGGGCCTGTTCGAACACCGGCGAGGTCTCGACATCGACGATCACGTGAGCGGCGCCGGAGATGTTCAGGCAGTGGGCCAGTGGCGCGCCGGTCAGCTGGTTGTTGATCAGGGCGGTGACCACGCCGACCTTCGACAGGCCGTACCAGACGGGGAAGTATTCCAGCCGGTTGGGCATGAACAGGGCGACCACCTGGCCGCGCCGCAGGTTCAGCCCCTTGGCCCAGTGAGCGTAGCGGTTGGCGATGGCGTCGAGCTCGCCGTAGGTGACCGTGCGCCCCTCGAAGGTCATCGCCGGGCGGGCGCGGTGCAGCTCCACCGCGGCCTGCAGGTCGTCGCAGACCAGGTTGTCGCTGTCCCTGGCGATGGTCTTCACCCGCGACAGGGTGCGGTTCAGTCCACGCAGGAACCGCCAGTCGCGCTTGAGCCTGGCCTCGAGCCGCATCCACACCTCCCGGATCGGAGATCAGCTTGGCGAGCGCCGGTCGCCTCGGTCAAGCGGCGCGGCGGCTCATTCTGCGGCCGGCCGTCGATGTCAGGAGAAACGTTCCCACGCCGCCTGGCGGGAAACCCCCAGGGCCTCGCCGATCTTGGCCCAGCTGACCCGCCGCTTGCGAAGCAGGTCGATCACCCACTGCAGCTGGGTCTGCTTGCCGCGCACGGTGGTCTCCACGCCCGGAAGTTGGGCCAGGAGCCGCTCGGTCGGCAGGGTCTCGGGCGGCGTGAAGCCGCTGAGGTCGGGCGTCTGGCCCGCCATGTAGGCCTGGCACAGGGCCACGCAACCCTCGCAGATGTAGACGTTGCCGCCACCGGCCACGAGCTTGGCCACCTCGTGCTGCGACTTCAGACAGAAGGAGCAATAGCAGGTCATCAGGACACTCCTGGTCGAATTCCACGTCAGGATATCCCTGACATTCGATCCGTCAAGATATTCCTGACGAGTCAACTATGGCGACTCTGCGGCCCGAATGTGTAGAGATTTCGGAAAGTACAACGCTGCGTTTTTGAGATTCCATCACAGCGCATTGTGTAACCGATCACACAACTCTCGGAACCCTCGCAAGGCAGCGCCGTTGTACTGGCTGACAATCCTGGAGGAAAAGTCATGACGACCAACTTCACCGGACACGACGCCGCCATTTCACCTACGGACGCCGAGGGCGTCATGTTCGCCGCGACGCCCGCTTGGGAACGGCGCCGCAAGACCAGCCGTTTCGGCGCCCGCAAGGTCGCCCCCGAGCCGCGCTCGTTCGCGCCGGACACCCGCCCGTCGATGGCCCCGATTTCCGGCAGCCGCGCGGTCCGTTCCGGCGGCGGCGTCTCGCCGATCGCCATCGCCCTGACCGTGGGCGCGGTCACCGTCCTGGGCGGCGCGAGCTGGCTGGCGCTGCGCAACCAGGAGCCGGTCGTCGAGATGACGCCCGCCTCCACCACCAGCGAGATCGCGGCCGCACCGATCACGTCGACGCCGGACCCGGTGACCGTGGCCGAAAACACGCCGGCCGAGACCACCCGCGTGACCCGCGTCGCGCCTGCGGAGCCGCGCCGCGCCGCGCCCACCGCCCGGGTCCGGCCGGCCGCGACGGCGCTCGCCGCCGCCAGCGCCAGCGACACGGGCGTCAACGTCAGCGCGACGATCCCGGACGGTCCGCAGCCCTATTCGACGCTGAACCCGTCCGCGGCGCCGCAACCCGTGAGCCCGGCCGCGCCGGCGATCACCGAGGCGGCTCCGCCGGTCCAGGACTCGATCCCCGTGACCCCGCCGACCGCGCCGGAACCGGCTCCGGCGTCTGAAACCCCGGCCAC
>CAUJHW010000181.1 GCA_963205005.1 Pseudomonadota bacterium | reverse complement strand
GGCGGGAAAGCTGGCCCGCTGGTAGGCGCCCTGCAGCAGCTTGCCGGTCATCTCGGCCAGCGCCTCCAGCCCGAAGGCGTGGCGCGCGTGCATGTCGGCGAAGGTGCGCATGGGCGGAGAGAGAACATAAGCGGAACATTGGAGTCAAAAAGAAAGCGCCTCCTCTCCCCCCGCGAAGCGAGAGGGGAGACGTCGGAAGAGGGGCGACGCGGCGTGGCCGTTTGCTGGGTGGGGCAGCCATGGGTTCTGGCTGAAGGTGGAGTGGGTGCGGCCCGTCAGAGCCGCCCCTCTCCCTGCCCTCTCCCCTCTCGGCTTCGCCGGGGGGAGAGGAGTTCTAGAGCCGGTCGACGAGGGCGCCGGCGATGCCGGTGTAGGTTGCAGGGGTGAGGGCCAGGAGGCGGTCGCGAGCGGCTTCGCCGATGTCGAGGCCGCGGATGAATTCGGCCAGGTCCGCGGCGCCGACGCGACGGCCGCGGGTGAGGTCTTTCAGGAGGGCATAGGGGTCGGTGATGGCCGAGCGGCCGGCGGTGATCTCGGCGCGGACCACGGTCTGGATGGCCTCGGCCAGCACTTCCCAGTTGGCGTCGAGGTCGGCGAGCAGGGCGTCCTGCGCCAGGGATATCTCGCCAAGCCCGCGCTGGAGGTTGTCGAGCGCCAGCAGGGAGTGACCGAAGGCCACGCCGATGTTGCGCTGGGTGGTTGAGTCGGTGAGGTCGCGCTGCAGGCGCGAGGTGACCAGGGTCTGCGCCAGGGTGGCGAGCAGCCCGCCGGCAATCTCGAGGTTGGCCTCGGCGTTCTCGAACCGGATCGGGTTGATCTTGTGCGGCATGGTGGACGAGCCCGTCGCCCCGGCAACCGGGATCTGGGTAAAGTAGCCCATCGAGATGTAGGTCCACACATCGGTGGCCAGGTTGTGGAGGATGCCGCCGGCGTGGCGGACGCGGTCGTAGAGCTCGACCTGCCAGTCATGTGATTCGATCTGGGTGGTGACCGGGTTGAAGCCGATCTCCAGCCGCTCGATGAAGTCGCGGGCGAGGTCCAGCCAGTCCACGTCGGGCTCGGCGGCCAGGTGCGCCGACCAGGTGCCCGTGGCGCCGGAGAACTTGGCCAGATACTCCGAACCCTCGATCTGGCGGACGACGCGCTGCAGACGCCAGGCGAACACGCCGATCTCCTTGCCCATGGTGGTGGGCGTGGCGGGCTGGCCGTGGGTGTGGGCCAGCATGGGCGCATCGCGGTGTGTGACGGCCAGGGCGGCCAGGGTGTCGATCACCCCCTTGAGCCTGGGCAGCCACACGCGGGTCACGGCGCGCTTCACCGTCAGGGCGTAGGCCGCGGAATTGATGTCCTCGCTGGTGCAGGCGAAGTGGGTCAGCTCGGCCAGGGCGCCGAGGCCCAGCTGTTCGAGCCGGTCACGGACCAGGTATTCCACCGCCTTCACATCGTGGCGGGTGACGGCCTCGCGCTCGGCCAGCCAGTCGATCTCGGCCTGGCCGAAGTCGGCATAGAGGGCGCGCAGTCGGGCCCTGTCGGCCTCGGACAGCGGGGCGGACCCGAACAGCGAACGGTCGGTGAGCGCGATCAGCCACTCGACCTCGACCTCGACCCGGGCCCGGTTGAGGCCGGCTTCCGAGAGATAGTCCGCCAGTTCGGTGACGGCTGACCGGTAGCGTCCGTCGAGGGGGCTGAGCGGCTGGGGAGGCAGAGCGGTCACGGGAACTCCGGGAATAGGCTATGGATCAGGCCGCCGGGCGCATGTCGGGCCCGAGCGGGCGTTCCATACACCGGTTTTGGCGCGATGGGGCGCAAAGCGGGCGCTCAGAGCGTGATGCGGAACCGCAGCTTGTCGCCCGCGTGGTCATAGGCGGCGGGGGTGGCGAAGCGTTCGACGAGGACGCCGCCGTTGGCGGTGATAACGCGCTGGGAGGGGATGTTCCCGGTGTCGGTGGTGAGATCGACGTGGGTGAGGCCGCGGGCGCGGGCGTCGGGCAGGATCAGGGCCAGCGCACGGGTGGCATAGCCCTGGCCCCGCTTCCACTCGGGCACCGAGTAGCCGATGTGGCCGAGGACTTGGGGCGGCAGGTCCGATGTGCCCGGCTGCCAGCGGAAGCCGATGGAGCCGCAGAATTCGCCGTCCCAGAGCCAGCGGTTGTAGCCCGGCAGGCGCGCGAACTGCGTCCCGTCCGGCAGGGTGATGGGGCCGCCCGCCGCAGCCACGTCGTCGAGGGAGGCCACGAAGGCGGGTGCATCCTCGGCGATCCGCCGCAGGTCGTCGGCGATGGTCTTCTCCAGCCCGACGTTGTCGCGCGACCACCCCCTGTGAAGGGCGTCGACGAAGCCCGGCAGCAGGTCGAGCGACGGCGTGCGGAGTTCGAGCGTGGCCATCTCAGGGCATCTTGAAGATGCAGATCTTGTTGCCGTCGAGGTCGCGGAAATAGGCGCCGTAGAAGTTGTCCATGCGCTGGCCGGGCGGGCCCTCGCAGGTTCCGCCGGCGGCCATCGCGGCGGCGTGGACAGCGTCCACCACCGCCGGCGACTCGGCCGACAGGGCCACCATCGCGCCGTTGCCGGGGGTCGCGTCCTGCCGGTCGAACGGCAGGGTGACTCCCAGCATCGCCCCCCGCGAGGGGCTGCCGTAGTAGAGCGACCGCTCGTAGACCAGGGTCCGGCGGCCGCCCAGCGGGGCGAGCACGGCGTCGTAGAACGCCTTGGCGCGTTCGAGGTCGTTCGTGCCGATGGTGGTGTAGCCGATCATGGTTCAGCCCATGTTGAAGACGCAGACCTTGTTGCCGTCCGGATCGCGCAGGTAGGCGCCGTAGAAGGTGGGCATGCGCTGGCCGGGGGGGCCGTCGCAGGTTCCGCCGGCGGCGACGCCCGCGGCGTGGGCGGCGTCGACCTGTTCCTTGGTGGCGGCGGGCAGGCCGAACATGCTGCCGTTGCCGGCGGTGGCGGGCTGGCCATCATAGGGCTTGGAGACCGCGATCATCCCCGGCGTTTCCTTGCTGCCGTAGAACTGCATGCGGTCGCCGTTGGCGAAAGTCCGGGCGCCGCCGAGCGGAGCCAGCAGGGCGTCGTAGAAAGTCTTGGCGCGCTCGAGGTCGTTCGTGCCGATAGTCGCATAGCCGATCATGGATCATCCTCCCGATGAACCGTGACCCTAGCGGATGACCTGTGGGGAAGCGCAAGCGCCACGTGACGCCGCGGGCGGGATAGGTTCAATATCCGGGCGAACGGGGAGAACGGGCATGGTTCGGGGCATGACGATCGCGGCGATGCTGTCGCTGCTGGCGGGGGCGGCGCAGGCCGAGGTGTCGACGGCGGTGCGGCAGGAAGACCGGCCGCTGGCCGGGCTGAGCCAGCCGGGCGAGATCGTCGTCGACCGCTGGGGCATCCCGCACATCTACGCCAAGACCGCCCGCGATGCGTTCTTCCTGCAGGGCTACAACGCCGCCCGCGACCGGCTGTGGCAGATCGACCTTTGGCGCAAGCGCGGGCTGGGGCGGCTTTCGGCCAGCCTGGGCCCGGCCTATGTGGCGCAGGACCGGGCGGCGCGCCTGTTCCTCTATCGCGGCGACATGGCGGCCGAGTGGGCGGCCTATGACACCGGCGGCCGCGAGGCGGTCGAGGGCTTCGCGGCGGGCGTGAACGCCTATGTGGCCGAGGTGAAGGCCGGGACCCGTCCCCTGCCCGTTGAATTCAAACTGACGAAGAGTGCTCCGGAGGCCTGGAACCCGGAGGACGTGCTGCGCATCCGCAGCCATGCGCTGGTCTCGAACGTGACGTCGGAGGTGGCCCGCGCCCGGGTCGTCTGCGCCGGCGGCGTCGAAGCCGACGCGCTGCGGCGCAAGCTGGAGCCCGCTCACAAGCTGGCGGTTCCGAAAGGGCTCGATCCCTGCGACGTGCCCGAGGACGTGCTGAAGGACTACATCCGCGCGACCGAGCCGGTGAGTTTCGAGGCGCTGGCGACGAAGACGGCCGAGGCGGAGACGCCCAAGGCGCTGGCCCAGGTGATCGAGGAGCGCCATGCCGAGGGCTCGAACAACTGGGTAATCTCCGCGTCGCGCACGGCGACGGGGCGGCCGATCCTGGCCAACGACCCGCACCGCCCGGTGGGCGTGCCGGCGCTGCGCTACATCGCCCATCTGGAGGCGCCGGGGCTGTCGATCATCGGCGCGGGTGAGCCGGCCCTGCCCGGCGTGTCGTTCGGCCACAACGGGACCACCGCCTTCGGGATCACCATCTTCTACATCGATCAGGAGGACCTCTACGTCTACGAGACCAAGGGGGCGGCCTATCGCTACAGGGGTGGCTGGGAGCCGATGAAGGTGGTCCGGGAGACCATCGCGGTGAAGGGCGAGGCGCCGCGCGAGGTGGAGCTGCACTTCACCCGCCACGGGCCGGTGGTGTCAGAAGACGCCGGCAAGGGCCGCGCCTTTGCGATCCGCACGATCTGGAACGAGCCGGGGCTGGCGGGCTATTTCGGGTCGTCGAGGATGTGGCGGGCCAAGGGCTGGGACGACTTCCAGACCGCGCGCAACAAGTGGGGCGCCCCGCCGCTGAACCTGGTCTATGCCGACACCAAGGGCGAGACGGGCTGGTCCGCGGCCGGCCGTACGCCGGTGCGACCCAACTGGGACGGGCTGTTCCCGGTGCCCGGCGACGGGCGCTACGAGTGGAAGGGCTTCGTCGAGGACGGCGGCCTGCCGGTCAGCCGCAACCCGGCCAAGGGCTTCTTCGCCACCGCCAATGCGATGAACATCCCCGCCGAGCCGGAGTATCCGCGCGCGGCCCGCAAGCTGGGCTACGAGTGGGCCGACCCCACGCGCACGGAGCGGATCCACGAGGTGCTGGCCGGCCAGCCCAAGGGAACGCTGGCCGATTCCATGGCGCTGCAGACCGACCCGACCAGCGTCCAGGCGCGCCGGGGCGTGGCGCTGGTGAAGGGCCTGTCCTCGCCGGACGCCGGGGTGGCGCGGGCGCTGGCCCTGCTGCAGGCCTGGGACGGCGTCGAGGGGACCGACAGCGCCGCCGCGGCGATCTATGAGGTCTGGGCGAACAAGCACCTGCCCAAGGCCACGCTGGACACCGCCGCGCCCGAAGCCGCGCGGGGCATGATCCGGCCGACCGGGCCCGACCCGATCCTGACCTGGCTGGAAGCCGCCCCGCCGGCCGCCCGCGCGCCGCTGCTGCTGTCGAGCCTGGCCGGCGCGGTGGCGGAACTGCAGACGCGCCTTGGTCCCGACATGGGGACCTGGACCTGGGGCCGGCTGCACAACGCCACCTTCCGGCCCGCCGTCGCCGCCCTCGCCGGTCCGGAACTGGCCGCCCAGATGACGCTGGGGCCGCTGCAGGTTCCGGGCTCGGCCTCCTCTCCGCGGGCGGCGACCTTTGATCCCAAGACCTTCATCCAGACGGCCGGCGCCTCGGTGCGGTTCGTGATGGACGTGGGCGCCTGGGACAACTCGATGGCCATCAACACGCCCGGCCAGTCCGGCGATCCGATGAGCCCGCACTACCGCGACCTGTTCCCCCTGTGGGCGGCGGGCGCTTACGTGCCCCTGCGCTACAGCCGCGCGGCGGTGGAAGGCGACGCCGAGGTGATGATGCGGTTCACGCCGGTGAAGTGAGACGTCGGGGCGCGACAATGATAATAGTTGATAAGACCTGTGTGCGCCACAGCAGAGGACGACTGCCATGATCAGCGCCGACCTTGGCCTTCAGCTCGAGCGTTTCGTCAGCCAGCTCGTCGAGACGGGACGATACAATTCAAAGAGCGAGGTGCTGCGCGAGGGCGTCCGGCTGGTGCAGGAGCGGGAGGCGCGGTTCGCGGCGCTCGACGAGTCCCTCGCCCGCGGGCTGGCTGACGCTGACGCGGGACGCACCAGGCCCGCCGAAGACGTATTCGATCGACTCGAGGCCAAGTACCTTGCCCAGAGCCAGTCGGAGGAATGATCGTTGAGCTCTCCGAGGCGGCGCAGCGCGATCTGGAGGCGATCGCGGATCATATCGCGACCGATAATCCACGAAGGGCGCTGAGCTTCCTGCTCGAACTGCGGGCAAAATGTCTGGAGCTGGCGATCCATCCCGAGCGCTTCGCTCTCGTGCCGCGCTACGAACACCGTGGCGTACGACGCAGCGTGCACGGACGCTATCTTATCTTCTATCGCGTCGAGACCGAGCGCGTCGTGGTGCTGCATGTGCTGCCCGGCGCGATGGACTACGAGCCAATCCTGTTTCCTGGCTGATCTACCCGAACGACTTGCGGATACGGATGTTCAGGCTGCCGCCCCATTCCAGGTTCCGCACATCGGTGTAGTCGAGGACCTTGAGGTTGCGGGGGCCGACGTAGACCTCGCGGATGCGCTGGGCGTTGCGCTGGTTCATGGCCTGGGCCTCGACCCGAATGGTCAGGTCGGGGCGGGCCTTGTACTCGGCGAACAGCTGGACCGCGGCGCTGACCTTGCGGGTCTCGATCTCGGTGAGGCGGTAGGCGGTCTCCCGGAAGCCGCCGACCACGTCGGCGCCCCAGACGGTGCGCAGCTTCGGCAGGTCCTGGGTGTAGTGGAGTTCCCAGCTGACCGGGCCGTTCTGCGAGCCTTCGCGGACATCGCCGGGGCGGATGACCGATATCTCGCGCTTCACGCCGGTGAGCGGGTCGAGAACGCGGGTGCGGCGGCGTGTGACCGAGCCGCGGAACTGGGCGCCGCGGACGCCCAGCCGGTCAAGCGGCAGGGTCAGGCTGGCGGCGTATTCATCCTTGGTCCCGGCGCCGATGTTGCCGGGCGCATCGGCGAGGATCGCGCCGGTGGGGCCGAAGATCGGCACGCGGTCGACGACGTCGGACAGCTCGAAATGGCGGACCGTCAGCACGATGGCTCCGGCGCCCCAGAAGCGGCGCTCGTAGGCGGCCTCGTAGACCCAGGCCTGTTGCGGCGTGAGGTCAGGGTTTCCGGCCGACAGGGTGCCGGTCGAGGCGACGTTGGACGTGGCGACGAAATCATCGAAGTTGAGCTGGCCGACTTCGCGCTCGAACCGCAGGCGGACCTGGCTGGCCGGGTTGATCGCCCAGGTCGCGGCCAGCCGCGGCTTGGTGAAAGCGAGCTTGCGGGTCAGGATCACGTCACCTTCGGACGTGACCTTTGACCGCTCGTGCCGGACCCCGGCCTCCAGGCTCAGCGCGTCGGTTGCCCGCCAGGTGGCGCGGAGCGTCGCCTCGCCGCGGGTTTCCTCGAGCTGCACGTCGGCGGCGGGCACGACGACAGCGCGGCTGTTCACCGCAAGGTCGGTGTCGCTGTCGAGCTGGTTGAGCGCGCCTTCCAGGCTGCCCTCGAAGGACAGGCGGGCGGACTGTCGGCGCTTGAGGGTGAGACGGCCCACCGTCTCGCGGCTCTGCCGGTCCAGGCGGAAGTCGCGGGTCAGGGCCGGCGCCTCGAAGTGGACCGAGGTGTCGACGTTGTTCATCTGCCGGAAGCCGATGGCCTCCAGGCTCGTGCCTGGTCCCAGCGCGCGGGAGAAGCGGGCGCCGACCTCGATCTGCTGGCGGTCAATGCGGTCGTACTCGTACTCCCGGCCACCCCCCTGGTAGCGGTCGTAGAGCTCGACGTAGGACGGATTGAGCTGGAAGGCGCCGTTCAGGCGGATTCGGCCCCCAAACGCCGGGGTCTCGAAGGCGCCGATGGTGTAGATGCGCTGGCCGCCGGAATCGACGTCGACGTTGGAACGCAGGCGGACTGCGCCGTTCGCGCCATAGCGGGTGCGGATTCCGTCGCCCAGTTCCTCGTTCGGGCCCTTGCCGTAGACCTGGGACAGCTCCGCCGAACGTCCGCCCGGCCAGCGCCACTGGGCCTCGCCCCGGATGCTGTTCAGCACCCGGCCGTCGTAGATGAAGTTGGTGGACGGCATCAGCGCGGCGCGGAAGCCGGCGGTCTGCCTGCGCACCACGTTGGCCAGCACCGAGCGGCCTTCCATGTCGATGCCGGGCGCGCCGCCGCGGATCAGGTCGATCCGCTCGACCGAGCCCGCGGGAATGCGCTTGAGGATCTCGTCCAGGGCGTCGTTCTTCGCGACCGGCGGCTGGCCGTCGATCAGCACATTGCCCGCCGACCCTGCGAGGCCGCGCACCGCCGCGCCCTTGTCGAAGGTGAAGCCCGGCAGGCGAATGACCATGTCATAGGCGTTGGTGGGCTGGGCCTCGGCGAAGAAGCTGGGCGGATAGGCGATGACGCCCTTGTCCGCGGGCGCAGCCACCGGCGGCGGCGCCTCGACCGCAGGTGCAGTGCTCGCCTGCGGCGCGGCCGCAGCGATGATCATCCATAGTGGGCCCATTGGCTTGGGGTCCCCTCCCAGAGCGCCATTCTGGCGCACTTCCCACGGTCAGGCTATCGGCGTTCAGTTGCAGCCGGATTTCGAAAGTGCGGTGCGGCTTTCACGTAACAAGCGCACGTGTGACGGGCTCAGACGCGCCCGGTGACGGGGACGAGCGCGCCGGTGACAGCCCCAGCCGCCTCGCCGGCCAGGAACAGCATCACCTCGGCAAGGTCGGCGGGCGCGACCCAGGCCGCCGGATCGGCGTCGGGCATGTCGGCCCGGTTGGCGGGGGTGTCGAGGATCGACGGGAGGACCGCGTTCACGGTGATGTTGTCCGCCTTCAGTTCCTCGGCCAGCGACTGGGTCAGGGCGTGGACGCCGGCCTTGGAGGCGGCGTAGGCGCCCATGCCCATGCCGGCCTTGAGCGCGGCGTTCGCGCCGACGTTGACGATGCGGCCGGCGGCGCTGTTCCTGAGGTGCGGGATCGCGGCGCGGCAGGCGGTGGCGGCGGTCACGGTGTTGAGGCGGTAGAGTCCCGGCCAGGCGTCGAGGGGGCCACCCTCCAGCGTCTGCCAGACGAAGCCGCCGGCGATGTTCAGGAGGGCGTCGAGCCCGCCATGGGTCTCGACGACCCGGGCGATGGCCTGTTCGGTTTGTATCGGATCGGCCAGATCGACCCCGCCCAGCTTCAGCGCGCCGTCCGGCGCGGGGCCATCGGCGGCGTAGTCGATGAGCGCGAGCGTGGCGCCCTGGCGGGCGGCCGCGGCCGCGACGGCCGAACCCAGCACGCCGAACGCGCCTGTGACGACGATGATCCTGCCCGCCATGGAAACCTCCTGAAACGCGAAATGGCCGGGGTTTCCCCCGGCCATTCCTCAAACCGCAAATCGCAGCGACAGACTAGAGGCGCTCGACGATGGTCACGTTGGCCAGACCGCCGCCTTCGCACATGGTCTGCAGGCCGTACTTCTTGCCGCGGGCCTTGAGCGCGTAGAGCAGCGTGGTCATCAGCTTGGTGCCGGAGGCGCCGAGCGGGTGGCCGAGCGCGATCGCGCCGCCGTTGACGTTGAGACGCTCCGGATCGGCGCCCAGTTCCTTGAGGAAGGCCACCGGCACCGAAGCGAAGGCCTCGTTCACTTCGAACAGGTCGATGTCGTCGATCGACATGCCGGCCCGCTTCAGCGCGCGCGCCGTCGCCGGGATCGGGGCTTCCAGCATGATCACCGGGTCGTGGCCCAGCACCGACAGGTGATGGACGCGGGCCAGCGGGGTCAGGCCGTGTTCCTTCAGCGCCCGCTCGGACACCACCATGACGCCCGAGGCGCCGTCGCAGATCTGGCTGGAGGTGGCGGCCGTCAGGCTGCCGCCTTCCTGCAGGATCTTCACGCCGCGCATGCCCTCCAGGCTCACGTCGAAGCGGATGCCCTCATCCACGTCGTGACGGACGACATTGCCGTCCTTGTCGAGGCCGTCGATGGCCAGGATCTCGTCCTTGAACGCCCCGCCCTGAGTGGCGGCGATGGCGCGCTGGTGCGAGAGGTAGCCGTACTCGTCGAGCTGGTCCTTGGTCAGGCCGTACTTCGAGGCGACCATCTCGGCGCCCATGAACTGGCTGAACTGGATGTTGGGATAGCGCTCTTCCTGGCGGGGGCTCTTCGGCACGCCCATGCCGGCCTTGGCGGGCAGCATCACCGACATGCCCATCGGCGCACGGGTCATGCTCTCGACGCCGGCGGCGATCACGATGTCCATGGTGCCGCTCATCACGGCCTGGGCCGCGAACTGCAGGGCCTGCTGGGAGGAGCCGCACTGGCGGTCGACCGAGGTGGCCGGCACGCTTTCCGGCAGCTTGGACGACAGGACGGCGTTGCGGCCGATGTTGGTCGACTGCTCGCCCGCCTGGGTCACGCAGCCCATGATCACGTCCTCGATGGTCGCCGGGTCGATCCCGGTGCGGTCCACGAGTTCATTGAGGACCTGGCCGGCCAGGTCAGACGGGTGCCAGCCGCGAACGCGACCACCCTTGCGGCCACCGGCGGTCCGGGTCGCGGCGACGATATAAGCTTCGGCCATTTCACTGCTCCGTTGGCTGTGCGTGCGCCCACAGGCGCGTCGGGGAACGCTCTACCGAGGGCGCCGCAGCGTAAGACAACGCACGTTGACGTTCACGTCAGGCGCGGCGGCCGAACGTCTGGGCCAGAATCCGTTCCAGGCCCTGCTGGTCGGTGACGTCGAAGGCCGCCGGGCGGTCGGAGTCCACGTCGAACACCGCGAGCAGGCCGCCCTCCGGGTCGAAGACCGGCACGACGATCTCGCTGGCCGAGCGGCCGTCGCAGGCGATGTGACCCGGAAACGCATGGACGTCCTCGACCAGCTGGGTCTGGCGCGTCGCCGCCGCGGTCCCGCAGACGCCGCGGCCGAACGCGATGCGCATGCAGCCGAGCGTACCCTGGTAGGGTCCGACCACCAGTTCGTCGCCCTTGGCCGGGTCCACAATGTAGAAGCCGGTCCAGAAGTAGTGGTCGAAGCTGCTGGCCAGCATCGACGAGACCGTCGCCATACGCGCCACGAGATTGGGCTCGCCCTCCAGCACGGCGGCGATCTCCTCGGCCACGGCGGCGTAGCGGCGGGCCTTTTCGGCGGGCAGGACGATCTCGTTGAAGGCTTCAGCCATCTCTCAGCACCAGGGTCCAGACACAATTTACGGTCAGGAATTTCAACAACTTCCGCTCATCCCGGCGAATGCCGGGACCCATACCCCAAGGCTGGGAAGGGGATGGGACACCCCCACAGCCCTAGAGCCTACCCGGAAGCCATTCCATCTAGATCCCGGCATGCGCCGGGATGAGCGGGGATCGTAGCGCGACGCGGCGGCTGGACAAAGACGGCAGCGGCGCTTCTGTTGCACCGGCTGTTCGGGTTGGGGAGATCGGTATGCGTCTGGCGTCTCTGGTGGCGGTCGCCGCCCTTCTGGCCTCTGGCGCGGCGTCGGCCCAGCCGACGCAGGGCTCGACCCGGACCTTCGGCCCCAGGGACCTGTTCGGCCTGCAGATGGCCAGCGACCCGCAGGTCCGGCCGGACGGCGGGGCCATCGCCTACGTCCGGATCAGCAATGACATCATGACCGACAGCGCCCGGCGCTCGATCTGGGTCGTGGATTCCGCCACCGGCGCGCAGTCGCCGCTGGAGACCGGCGACATGCCGTTCATGGCGCCGCGCTGGTCGCCGGACGGATCGCGGCTGGCCTATGTCTCGTCCAGTCCGACGGGCGCGCAGATCTATGTGCGGTGGATGGCCACCGGTCGCTCGGCGCGGGTGGCCAACCTGGAGCAGGCGCCCAACGACATCGCCTGGTCGCCGGACGGAAAGACGCTGGCCTTCACCATGCTGGTCCCGGACGAGGGCCGGACGCTGGTTCCCGGCCTGCCCCGGCCGGAGGGCGCCAAGTGGGCCGAGCCGCTGAAGGTGATCGACCGCGTCACTTTCCGCGCCGACGGCGAGGGGTTCCTCAAACCCGGCTACCGGCAGGTGTTCGCCGTGTCGGCGGAGGGGGGCCAGCCGCGCCAGCTCACCTTCGGACCCTTCGACGTGTCCGGACCGATCCACTTCAACCGGGCCGGCGACGCGGTGCTTTTCTCGTCTAACCGCGCCGCGAACTGGGAGCGCGATCCGCAGGAGGCGGAGATCTTCCAGGCGTCGCTCGCCGGCAGCCCGGCGGTGGTCCAGCTGACCAGCCGGGTGGGCCCCGATGTGGCCCCCACGCCATCGCCCGACGGATCGAAGATCGCTTACGTCGGCTACGACGACGCCCGCAGGCGCGGCTACGAGAACCAGCGTCTCTATGTAATGGACGCTCTCGGCCGCAATTCCCGCGTCCTGACCGGAGGACTCGACCGTAGCGTGAGCGCCCCGCAGTGGTCGGCGGACGGCCGCAGCCTCTACGTCGCCTTCGACGACCAGGGGTCGACGAAGGTGGCCCGGGTCAGCCTGGACGGGAAGATCGAGGTGCTGTTCTCCGGCCTGGGCGGCGGCGGCTTCGACCGGCCGTACACGGGCGGCGAGTTCTCGGTGGGCGGCAACGGGCTGATCGCCTTCACCGACGCCTCGACCGGGCGCCCCGCGGACCTCGCTGTGTGGCGCGGCGGCAGGACCCAGCCGCTGACCGCCCTGAATGCCGACCTGATGGCCGGAAGGACCCTGGCCAGGGTCGAGGCGCTGCCGGTGACCTCCAGCCATGACGGAAAAGCGATCGGCGCCTGGATCGCCACCCCGCCCGATTTCGACCCGACCCGGAAGTACCCCCTGATCCTGGAGATCCATGGCGGCCCGTTCGCGGCCTACGGACCCAGCTTCGCCACCGACATCCAGCTCTATGCGGCGGCCGGCTATGTGGTGGTCTACGCCAATCCGCGGGGCTCCACGTCCTACGGCGAGGGCTTCGCCAACGAGATCGACCGCAACTATCCCAGTCACGACTACGACGACCTGATGAGCGTGGTGGACGCCGCGGTCGCCAGGGGCTTCGTGGATGACCGGCGACTGTATGTAACCGGCGGCTCCGGGGGCGGCGCGCTGACCGCCTGGATCGTGGGCAAGACCGACCGCTTCCGCGCGGCGGCCACCCAGAAGCCGGTGATCAACTGGACGAGCCAGGTGCTGACCACCGATGGCTACGCCTTCATGGCCGCCTACTGGTTCGGCAAGATGCCGTGGGAGGATCCGCAGGGCTACTGGGCCCGCTCGCCGCTGTCGCTGGTCGGCAACGTCAAGACCCCGACCCTGGTGGTGGTGGGCGACCGCGACGACCGCACGCCGCCGTCGGAAGCCGATCAGTATTACGCGGCGCTGCAGCTGCGCGGCGTGCCGACCGCGCTGGTCCGCGTGCCGGGCGCCAGCCACGGCGGAATCGCCGCGCGTCCATCGCAGTCCGCCGGCAAGGCCCAGGCGATCCTGGCCTGGTTCGACCGGCACCGCTGACCTACGGGTTTTCCCTATGACTGACAGGGGGAATCGAAGCCCGTATATCTGATGTGTCGGGGGGCGCACTCAGGAGGCCAGGGCACGGATGCCGCGCGAGACCCCCCATGACAAGATCCGCGTCGCGGCGCGCCTCGCCAACGGCTTCGTCCTGGATCTCGTCAAACTGGCAGGTTTCGGACGCGACGCCGTCGATGGCCTGCTGCTGTCGGCCATAAGCCAGGCCAATCTCGCCCAGATCACCCGCGACCCGGGCCTGCAGCGCGCCTACGCCACCCTGGACCAGCCGCCGCCGGACGCGCTCCGCCGGCCGGTCAGCATCAGCGCCGTGGCCAACTCGCTGAACATCCCGTTCGAGACCGCCCGCCGACGGATCCTCGCCCTGACCGACCGGGGCCTGCTGCTGACCGTGGACAAGGGAGTCATCCTTCCGCAGGCGCCGCTCAATTCACCGCTCTACAGGATGGCCGCGCAGGCCAACTACGAGCTGGTCCGCGCCCTCTATTTCCGACTGCGCGGCATCGGCCTGCTGACGAACCTGCCCCGTCCGAACGGCCCGATATTCGCGGCCGACGACCCGCCGCTCCGGCTGGTGATCCGGATGTCGAGCAGCTACCTGCTCCGGCTTGCCGAGCACACCAACCGGCTCATCGGCGACGTGGTCACGACCCTGATCATCATGGACCTGTTCCAGGCCAATACCGAACACCTCGAGGACACCGAGGGCGGACAGTCGCAGGATGACTGGGGCCCCGAAAGCTTCGTCCCCGACGAACATCGCCGCCCCGTCCGCATCGCGGCGCTGTCCAGCCGCCTGGGAATTCCGCAGGAGACCGTCCGTCGCCACCTCGTGCAGCTGGTGGCCCGGGGTCTGTGCGCGAAGACACCCGAAGGCTATCTGGTCCCGGCCGAGGTCCTGGCGAACCGCGGGTTCGTGCGGTTCATGGAGGACAATCGGTCACACCTGCAGCGGCTCTTCGGAACGCTCGCCGAATTCGGCGTCGTCGCCGAGTGGGAACGCGACGTCGCCGCCCTTCGGGGCGCCGCCTGACCAGCCATGGCGGCAGCCCGCCCCCCAATATGGGTAGGCGCGGGTTTTCCAAGGACGTCACGCTGCCTCAACTTATGGACGTGCCTCGGGGGAGGTGCAGACGCGGAGACCGCGCCATCGGGGGGTGGCGCGGTCTCCGCCTCATCAGGTCGGGGACATGACGATTCCACTGGAACGAGACATCGAAGGCGCACTGATTTCCGGCTCGGGGGTCTCCGGCCGGGGTGACGGGCCCCACCCTGTCGACCGGCATGTGGGACTGCGCATCCGGATGCGTCGCAAGGAGATGAGCGTGAGTCAGGAGCGCCTCGCCGAGGCTCTCGGGATCACCTTCCAGCAGGTCCAGAAGTACGAGCGCGGCGCCAACCGGGTCAGCGCCTCGAAGCTCTGGGAGATCGCCATGGCTCTGAAGACGCCGGTGGCCTACTTCTACGACGGCCTCAATGACCGGGACTCGACGGCCTCCCACGGCGACGCCGCGCAGGAATTCATGCTCTCCACGGACGGCATCGAGCTGATGGCCTGCTTCCCGCGCATCGCCGAGCCCTCCATCCGCCGCAAGATCGTCGAACTGGTCCGCGTCGTCGCCGACGAGGTCTGAGTCGGGCTTTTCCGGACCGCCGCCTGTCGGAACCTGCGTACCCTCTGCGTCTTCCAGACATACGCCTGTCGCCGGAGACGCCATGAGACGCTTGATGATCACGATCGCTGTGGCGGTCACCGCCCTGACAGCCTGCGCGCCGAAGACCGAGCCGGTAGCCCGGGTCGCCCCCGCCGCGGCGCCGCTCCCGCCCATGGACGCCCCGGCCGGCGCCTATGCGATGGACCTGTCGCACACGAGCGTGACATTCCGCATCTCGCACCTGGGCCTGTCGCGCTACACGGCGCGCTTCACCCGGGCTGACGGCAGGCTGGCCTTCGATCCGGCCAACCCCGCGGCCCAGAGCGTCACCGCGACCCTCGATGCGGGCTCCCTGCAGACCAACTACCCCACCCCGGAACTCGACTTCGACGCCCTGATCGAGAAGGAGTTCCTGGACGCCGCGACCTATCCGAAGATCACCTTTGTCTCGACGAAGGTGGAGCCGACGGGTCCGCGCACGGCCAGGGTCACCGGCGATCTCACCCTGCATGGCGTGACCCGCCCGGTGGTGCTCGAGACCACCTTCAACGGCGGCTACAAGGCCGGGAAGATGGACCCTTCGGGGGCCCGTGTCGGCTTCTCGGCGCGCGGCGTGTTCCGGCGCTCGGACTTCGGCATTGCCTACGGCCTGCCCGCCCCCGGCACGACGATGGGCGTCGGCGACGAGGTCGAGGTGAGCATCGAGAGCGAATTCACCCGCAAGTAACCCAGGCGAAGGCGGAGGCGCGCGAGAGGCCCGCGTCGCGCGATGGCGCGTTTGCCGGATGGCTGTGGCATATCTCCCGGAAAGAAGACTCCGGGAGGCCGAGATGCTGCTGCAGGGACTGAAGGTGGTGGAGATGGCGACCTGGGTCGCGGGGCCGAGCGCCGCCGCGGTCCTGGCCGACTGGGGCGCTGATGTGATCAAGGTCGAGAGCCCGATCGGCGATGCGACCCGCGCCTTCCAGCCCGACACCGCCGAGAGCCCGGGCAATCCGATCTTCACCAACGAGAACCGCGGCAAGAAGGGCGTGGTGCTCGATATCTCCCGGCCCGAGGGCCGCAAGGCGCTGAAGACCCTGCTGAGCCAGGCCGACATATTCGTGACCAACACCCGCCCGGGTTCGCTGAAGCGGCTGGGCCTGGACTACGACAGCCTGAAGGCCGAGATGCCGCGGCTGATCTATGCCGCGGTGACCGGCTATGGCCTGACCGGACCCGAGGCCGATGTCGCGGCCTTCGACATCACCGCCTTCTGGACCCGCAGCGGCCTGGCGCGGGCCATGATCCCGCCGGACCAGGAGCCCTTCCCTTCCCGCCCGGGTTTCGGGGACCATGTGACGGCGCTGGCCACGGTGTCGGCGGTGCTGGCGGCCCTGCACGAGAGGACGTCGACCGGACGCGGGCGGCTGGTGGAGACCAGCCTGATCCGCGCCGGCGCCTACACGGTCAGCTGGGACCTGGCGCAGCAGCTCCGCTACGGCGAGGTGGTGACCACCCAGCGCCGGGACGACCGGCCAAGCGGCATCTCCGGCTTCTTCCGCACCGCCGACGACCGCTGGCTGTGCATCGTGCCGCGCACCCTGGACTGCTTCACCAAGATGATGATCGCCATCGACCGGCCCGAGGTGCTGGCCGAGCCGCGCTTCGAGCCGCCGATCGTCGACATGGAGATCACCCGCGAGGTGCGCGCCATGTGCGACGAGGGGTTCGCGAGGATGACCCTGGCCGAGGCGGGCGCGCGGCTGGACGAGCAGGACCTGGCCTGGGCGCCGATGGCGACGCTGGCCGAGCTGGCCGAATCGGAGATGGCCGAGGCGGCGGGCTGCTTCATCACCGTCGAGGACGGCTGGGGCGGGACGTTCCGCGCGCCGGCCGCGCCCGCGCGCTTCCCGGAAGGCGCGCCGCCGGTGGGCCGCGCCGCGCCGAAGCTGGGCCAGCACACCCGCGAGGTCCTGGAGGCCGCCGGACTGACCGACGACGAGATCGAGGCGCTGCTCTAGACGACGACGCCCCGGAAAATAATGAGGCCGCGCAGGTTGCCCCGCACGGCCTCGAGTCGAGGAAGGAGAACGCCCTGAGAGGGCCTCCTAACTCTGACAGCGCTGGACCGAACGGCAACGACTGGCGCGCCTGCGACCGGGTCTTGCCGCGGATCGCACAGGATCACGGCAGGGTCATGCTCCGGCGCCCGATTCCGCGGCGAAAATCATCTCGTCCCGTACATGCGGTCCCCGGCGTCGCCCAGGCCGGGAAGGATGTAGCCGTGGTCGTTGAGCCGTTCGTCGATCGCAGCGGTCCAGACGTGGACGTCGGGGTGGTGGCCGGTGAACTTCGACAGGCCCTCCGGCGAGGCGAGCAGGCAGGCCAGGCGGATGGATTTCGCCCCCGCCTCCTTCAGGCGGTCGGCGGCGGCGATGGCGGTGTTGCCGGTGGCCAGCATGGGGTCGATCATCACCACCGAGCGGTCGGCCAGGTCGGTCGGGGCCTTGAAGTAGTATTCCACGCAGTTGAGCGTCGCCGGGTCGCGGTAGAGGCCGATGTGGGCGACCCGTGCCGAGGGCGCCAGCTCAAGCATCCCCTCCAGCATGCCAAGGCCGGAGCGCAGGATCGGGGCGAAGACCAGCTTCTTGCCGGCCAGCTGCGGCGCCGACATGACCACCAGCGGGGTCTCGATCTCGACCATTTCCAGCGGCAGGTCACGGGTGACCTCGTAGCAGATGAGGGCGGCGATCTCGCGGAGCAGCTCGCGGACGCTCTTGGTGGACGCGTCCTTCTTCCGCATCAGGGTCAGCTTGTGCTGGACCAGCGGGTGGTCGACGACGGTCACGCCCTTGGGACTGCGGGCCATCGGGGATCTCCTTCTAGAACACGGTGCCGTCGCTGATCACGGAGATCGGCGGCGAGAGGTCGGGGCGCAGGCGGGCGGCAATGCGGCGGCCGGCGGCCCATGAGCCGCCCTCCAGCACCCGGGCCAGCGGGAAGGCCTGCGCGGTGACGCCCAGCCGGTCGCGGACCATGGGCGCCAGCCGGTCCAGCAGGGCCACGGTGAGCGCCCGCCAGCCGACGACCAGCGGGCCGTCGACGGGATGGGCGCGGGCGGCCGCCCCGGGGTCCTTCAGGACCAGGACCCCGGCGTCCACGAACAGGCCGCCGTTGCGGTATTCGGCCAGGCCGGTCAGCCCGTCGATGTCGATCACCTCGATCCCCGCCGCCTCCAGCGGCTCGATCAGCGAGTAGGCCATCCACTGGCTGAGCTTGTGCAGGGGCACGAGGCGGTCGGTGGGGTCGTCGCGGCGGATGGCGGGATGCGCCCAGCAGTCGCCCAGAGCCACGCCGCCCAGGCTGAGGCGGCCCGGCCAGATCGGCCCCAGCGCCTGCAGCAGCACCTCCAGGATCACCGGCGCCGGCAGCCGGTCGTCCTGCGCATGGCGGACCAGGATGTCGAACAGGGCGGCGGGGCGGCCCACCGCCTCGCCTAGGCGGCGCAGCAGGGCGGCGCGGCCTTCGAGGCCGACCAGCGGATTGTCATCCGATGTCTGGAAGGCGGTCTTCAGGGTCGCAGGGTCCAGTCGGGCAAGGCCGTCGGCGCGCAGGGGGTCGGCCGGGTCGCGGGACAGGGCGCCCGACTCGAAGAGGCGCAGGGAGGCGACTCCAAGGCCCTCGGAGCGGGCGAGGACGGCGCCGGTTGCGGCATCATGATACCGCCATGCCGCGCCGGCGCCGGCGTCCAGCAGAACCGACGGGATCACCAGATCGAAGGCTGCACGCGCCCGTTCGGCGGGGTCGGAGGGACGGTCGGCCGCGGCCCACAGGTCGACGCCGTTCACGGCGAAGTGGCGCCAGCGGGCGTGGAACGGGACCTTCAGGTCGGGATAGTTCAGACGCACGGTTTCGGCGGTCAGGTCGGCGGCGGCCTCCAGCCGGGCGAGATCGGGGCGCCAGTCGTCCAGATCGCCATCGAGCGCGATGGCCAGCATTTCGTGCGCCCGCTGGCGCACGGCGGCGGCGGTCAGCAGCGACCGCGCAGCGGCGTCTACGGAAAGAGTCACGGCCAATCAGAATTCCTTCAGGTCGCGGCCCACCACCCGGGCGAGGTCGGCTTCGGACGGCGCGCCCTCGGGCGTGAAGTAGCCGGCCGCCTTCTTGGCCTCCATCTCGACGCTGGCATCCTGTGGCACCAGATCGTCGGGGATCGGCACCCGCTCGCCGATCCCGATCCCGCCGGCGACGAGGGCGTCGTACTTCATGTTGGACATCGACACGAAGCGGTCGATCCGGCGGATGCCCAGCCAGTGGATCACGTCGGGCATCAGCTGCTGGAAGCGAGCGTCCTGCACGCCGGCGACGCACTCGGTGCGCTCGAAATAGGTGGCCGCCTGGTCGCCGCCCGGCTGGCGCTTGCGCGCGTTGTAGACCAGGAACTTGGTCACCTCGCCCAGCGCCCGGCCCTCCTTGCGGTTGTAGGCGATCAGCCCCGTGCCGCCGGCCTGGGCGCTGCGGGTGGCCTCCTCGATGCCGTGGGTGAGATAGGGGCGGCAGGTGCAGATGTCGGACCCGAACACGTCGGAGCCGTTGCACTCGTCGTGCACCCGGCAGGTGAGCGGCACGCGCGTGTCCCCCAGCTTCGACGGGTCGCCAAAGATGTAGAGGGTGATGCCGCCGATCGGGGGCAGGAAGACCTGCAGGTCGGGCCGGGTGACCAGTTCGGGGTACATGCCGCCGGTCTGCTCGAACAGCACGCGGCGCAGCTGCTGTTCCTCCACCCCGAAGCGGGCGGCGACGCCGGGCAGATGCCAGACGGGATCGAGGGCGGCCTTGGTGACGGCGATGTCGCCGGTCGCGTGCAGCACGGTCCCGTCGGCCTGCAGCCGGCCGGCGCGCATGGCCTCGGCGATCTCCGGCAGGGTGATGCGGGCCTTGGTGACGGCGATTGTGGGGCGGATGTCGACGCCCTGTCCGATCTCGGTAGCGAAGTCCTCGGCGATGCGCGCGCCCCAGGGGTCGAGCGAGACGATCTTCCCAGGCTCGCTCCACTGGGGATGCGGGCCGACCGGGACGACCGGATGGGTGTTGACCAGCTCGGGCCGGATCATCGGGTCCATGGCGCCCGAGGCCACCGCCAGCGCCCGATAGACTGAATAGGCCCCACCGTGGGCGCCGATGGCATTGCGGTCCGAACCCGCGTTGGCCGAGGCCAGCACGGGGCCGCGCTCTCGGGCGGTGGGCGCGTCCCAATGGATCGGGAACCGGTTGGTCGCCCCCGTGCCCGGGTGCGAGGTGATGCGGATGTGGGATGTCCTGTTGGCGGACATGGGGCGCGCAACCTCCAGAGTCGAAAAGACCCTGACGCCGGTTCGCCGGCGCAGGGCCTTTGAGCGTGGAGCGTGATCCTAACGGCCGAAGTTGGCAACAAGGGGTGAATGGGCCCGCGGCAAGGCGCTGGAAGGAAGTCGCCCAAGGGCCGCTGATTAAAAAGCAGGCGTCGCGGCGGCGTCGCTCCGGATGCCGAAGCCTTGTGTGGACACGGACGGCCGCCGCCTCACGGTGAGAGTGTGATCCAGGGTCCCGCCTCCCTTCCGGAACTGCCCGCGTTGCAACGCGCCCGGGGCTGCGGCCGCATCGCCGTGCGGGCCGAGGGCGGGGTGACGCGGCTGGCGCGGCTGTATCAGGAGGGCTGCGGCAAGATCCGCCTGCCCCGCGACGCGCGGGCCGAGGGATTGGAGGCGGTGCTGATCAACTCGTCGGGTGGGCTGACTGGCGGCGACGAGATGAGCTGGCAGGCCGAGGTCGGCGCCGGCGCGCGGCTGACCCTGTCGACCCAGGCCTGCGAGAGGATCTATCGCGCCCGCGACGGGTTGGCTGAGCAGCGGGCGACGCTGACGGTGGGCGCGGGAGCCAGCCTGGACTGGCTGCCGCAGGAGACGATCCTTTTCGACGGCGGGGCGCTGTCGCGGCGGCTGGACGCCGACCTGCACGCGGGCGCCCGGCTGCTGGCGGTCGAGGCCGTGGTGCTGGGGCGCACGGCGATGAACGAGACGGTGCGCGTGGGGAGCCTGCACGACCGTTGGCGCATCCGCCGGGAAGGGCAGCTGGTGTTCGCTGACGAACTGCGGCTGGACGGCGCACTGGCGGACCTGGGCGCCAGGGGTGCGATCCTGTCGGGCCGTCGGGCCTTCGCCTCGCTGCTGATGGTCGCCGAAGACGCCGCGCGGCTTCTGGAACCGGTGCGCGCGGCCCTGGGCGAATGGGGCGGGGCCAGCGCCTTCGAGGGCAAGCTGTTCGCCCGCGTGGCCACGCCCGACGGATTTTCCCTGCGCCAGGCCCTGCTGCCGGCCATCGAGGTCCTGCGCGACAACCACCCCCTGCCCCGCGTCTGGAGGACCTGATGAACCTGACGCCGCGCGAGAAGGACAAGCTGCTGGTGGCCATGGCCGCCCAGGTGGCGCGCAACCGGCTGGCCCGTGGCGTGAAGCTGAACCACCCGGAGGCCATCGCCCTGATCACCGACTTCGTGGTCGAGGGCGCCCGCGACGGCCGCACCGTGTCCGACCTGATGGAGGCCGGCGCCCATGTGGTGACCCGCGCCCAGGTGATGGAGGGCATCCCCGAGATGATCCACGACGTCCAGGTCGAGGCCACCTTTCCCGACGGCACCAAGCTGGTGACCGTCCACCATCCGATCCGCTGAGGAGACCGCCCGTGCAACGCAAGACCTGGAACAGGATCATCCCGGCCATCGCCGGCCTGACCGCCACCGCTGTCGGCGTGCTGCCGGCCGACGCCCATGAGGGCCATCACGAGCAGATGGCGCTGCCCGAGGCGGTGCGGCACCTGGTCTCGCAGCCGGACCACCAGATGATGTTCGCAGCCCTGGTCGTGCTGGCAGTGGCCGGCGGCTGGGTGTGGCGGCGGCGGGCGGCGAAATGATCCCGGGCGAGGTGTTCGCCGCCGAGGGCGAGATCGAGCTGAACGCGGGCCAGCCGGTCACGGTCCTGCGCGTGGCCAACACCGGCGACCGGCCGATCCAGGTGGGCAGCCACTACCACTTCGCCGAGACCAACCCGGCGCTGCGCTTCGACCGCGCCGCCGCGCGCGGCCAGCGGCTGGACATCGCGGCGGGCACCGCCGTGCGCTTCGAGCCCGGACAGGAGCGCGACGTGAGCCTGGTGCCGTTCGCCGGCGCGCGGGTGGTCTACGGCTTCCGCCAGGACGTGATGGGACGCCTCTGATGCCGACCCGGATTCCCCGCGCCGCCTATGCCGACATGTTCGGTCCCACGGTCGGCGACCGCGTGCGGCTGGCCGACACCTCGCTGATCGTCGAGGTCGAGCGCGACCTGACCACCTATGGCGAGGAGGTGAAGTTCGGCGGCGGCAAGGTGATCCGCGACGGGATGGGCCAGTCACAGGCGACGCGGGCCTCGGGCGCCGTGGACACGGTGATCACCAACGCCCTGATCATCGACCACTGGGGGATCGTGAAAGCCGACGTGGGCCTGCGCGACGGGCGCATCCATGCGGTGGGCAAGGCCGGCAACCCCGACGTCCAGCCCGGTGTGGACATCGTGATCGGCCCCGGCACCGAGGTGATCGCCGGCGAGGGGAAGATCCTGACCGCCGGCGGCTTCGACGCCCACATCCACTTCATCTGTCCCCAGCAGATCGAGGAGGCGCTGATGAGCGGCGTCACCACCATGCTGGGCGGCGGCACCGGTCCGGCCACGGGCACCAACGCCACCACCTGCACCCCCGGGCCCTGGCACCTGGCGCGGATGATGGAGGCGGCCGAGGGCCTGCCGATGAACCTGGCCTTCTCGGGCAAGGGCAACGCCAGCCTGCCGGACGCCCTGGTCGAGCAGGTGGCCGCCGGGGCCTGCGCCCTGAAGCTGCACGAGGACTGGGGCACGACGCCGGCCACCATCGACTGCTGCCTCTCGGTCTGCGACGACCACGACGTCCAGTGCATGATCCACACCGACACCCTCAACGAGAGCGGCTTCGTCGAGGACACCATCGCCGCCTTCAGGGGCCGCACGATCCACGCCTTCCACACCGAGGGCGCCGGCGGCGGGCATGCGCCGGACATCCTGAAGGTGGCGGGACTGGCCAACGTCATCCCCTCGTCCACCAACCCGACCCGGCCGTACACGCGCAACACGCTGGCCGAGCATCTCGACATGCTGATGGTCTGCCACCACCTGGACCCGTCAATCCCGGAGGACGTGGCCTTCGCCGAGAGCCGCATCCGGCGCGAGACCATCGCCGCCGAGGACATCCTGCACGACCTGGGGGCCATCTCGATCATCTCGTCCGACAGCCAGGCCATGGGCCGGGTGGGCGAGGTGCTGATCCGCACATGGCAGACCGCCGACAAGATGAAGCGCCAGCGCGGCCCCCTGCCCGGCGACGGCGCGGCGGACAACAACCGGGTCAAGCGCTACATCGCCAAGTACACGATCAATCCGGCCATCGCCCAGGGCATGAGCGCCCACATCGGCAGCATCGAGCCCGGCAAACGCGCCGACCTGGTGCTGTGGACGCCTGCCTTCTTCGGGGTGAAGCCGGACCTGGTTCTGCTGGGCGGCTCGATCGCCGCGGCGCCCATGGGCGACCCCAACGCCTCAATCCCGACGCCGCAGCCGATGCACTACCGGCCGATGTTCGCGACCTTCGGGCGGGCGGTGGCGCGGTCTTCGGTGATCTTCGTCTCGGGCCTGTCGCTGCAGCGGGGTCTGAAAGAGACGCTGGGCCTGCACAAGGACCTGGTGGCGGTGAGCAATGTCCGCGGCGGCATCGGCAAGGCGGCGATGATCCACAACGCCGCCACGCCGGTGATCGAGGTTGATCCGGAAACCTACGAAGTCCGCGCCGATGGCCAGATCCTGACGTGCGAGCCCGCCGACGTGCTGCCGATGGCGCAGCGGTACTTCCTGTTCTGATGCGAAGCCCGATGCGCCAGGAGACCGTCGCCCTTCTCCCCCTGCGGGAGAACGCAGCCTGCGCAGCAGGTCGGATGAGGAGTCGCGTTTCGTCGGCCAGGCAGACGTGCGCCGCAGGCGTTGTGAAGGGAACCACGGAAAGCACGGAAAGCACGGAAAGCACAGAAAGGTGCGGCTGGGACGCCGCGCTTCAATGGCCTTCCGCGTCTTCCGTGTCTTCCGTGGTTTTTTTCATTGGCGCTGACGCGCCGCGGCGGCGGCAGGGCCAGCGCGCCCCCTCATCCGTTGACCCTGGGCCGCCCCCTTCTCCCGCAAGGGGAGAAGGACCGTGTGGAGTGTGCGTATGACCACCATCACCGACATCCTCCCGGCCGGCGCCTGGACCGGCGATCCCGCCGACCGGGTGAGCCTGGACTACGACGGGCGGCATCGGCGGCGGATCCTGCTGACCGGGGCCTCGGGGGCAGAGTACATGCTGGACCTGGCCGAGGCGACGCACCTGAAGGACGGCGACGGGCTGATGCTGCCGGCGGGTGGTGTGGTGCAGGTGGTGGCGCGCGCCGAGCCGCTGCTGGAGGTTCGGGCGCGCACGCCGGAGGCGCTGCTGCGGCTGGCCTGGCACATCGGCAACCGGCACCTGGCGGCACAGGTGTTCGCCGACCGCATCCTGATCCGCCGCGACCATGTGATCGCGCACATGCTGGAACACCAGGGAGCCATCGTCGCCGAGATCGACGCGGCGTTCGACCCCGAGGGCGGAGCGTACCACGACCATGCCCACTGAAGCCCGCCTGCTGCGCCTGCTGACCTGGCTGTCGCCCGCCTTCCCGGTCGGGTCGTTCGGCTATTCCCACGGCCTCGAGACCGCCATCCGCGAGGGTGCGGTGACCGACGCCCGCGAACTGTCCGGCTGGATCGCCACCCTGCTGGAGCACGGCTCCGGCTGGACCGATGCGGTGCTGGCGCGCGCCGCCTGGACCGCGGTGACGGCCGAGGACTACGCGGCCCTGGACGAGGTGTG
Source organism: Pseudomonadota bacterium (assembly GCA_963205005.1). Classification (GTDB taxonomy): domain Bacteria; phylum Pseudomonadota; class Alphaproteobacteria; order Caulobacterales; family Caulobacteraceae; genus Phenylobacterium. Next base: position 10,585 of record CAUJHW010000181.1, on the reverse strand, counting down.
CGAGCTGGCCGAGGCGCTGGCCCCCTCGCTGGAACGCCGCCGCGAGACCCTGGCCCAGGGCGAGGCGTTCCTGACCGCCGTGGCGGCCTGGCAGCCGCCGCCGATCCTGACCGCCGCCTATCCCGTAGCCGTGGGCGCGGCGGCCGGCGCGGCCGGCATCCCGCTGGAGCCCGCGCTCACCGCCTGGCTGCACGCCTTCGCCGCCAACCTGGTGAGCGTGGCGGTGCGGGCGATCCCGTTGGGCCAGTCCGATGCGGTGGCGGTGATCGCCGGGCTGGAACGGCCGATCCTGCGCACCACCGCCCGCGCCGTGGCCTCGACCCTGGACGACCTGGGCTCGGGCGCGATCCTGTCCGACATCGCCGCCATGCGGCACGAAACCCTGCAGGGGAGGCTGTTCATCTCATGAGCCGCAACGGACCCCTGCGCATCGGCATCGGCGGCCCGGTGGGCTCCGGCAAGACCACCCTGGTGGAGAAGCTGTGCAAGGCGATGCGCCACCGCTGGTCGATCGCCGTGGTGACCAACGACATCTACACCCAGGAGGACGCCCTGATCCTGAACAGGCTGCAGGCGCTGCCGGCGGACCGGATCGTGGGGGTGGAGACCGGCGGTTGCCCGCACACGGCGATCCGCGAGGACGCCTCGCTGAACCTGGCGGCCATCGCCGACCTGAACGCGCGCTTTCCCGACCTGGACGTGATCTTCATCGAAAGCGGCGGCGACAACCTGGCGGCCACCTTCTCGCCCGATCTGGCCGACCTGAGCCTCTATGTGGTCAGCGTGTGCCAGGGCGAGAAGATCCCCCGCAAGGGCGGGCCGGCGATCACGCGGTCGGACCTGCTGATCATCAACAAGACCGACCTGGCGCCACACGTGGGCGCCGATCTGGCGGTGATGGACCGCGACGCGCGCGTCCAGCGGGGCGAGCGGCCGTTCGTGTTCTCCGACCTGACCCGGCTGGAGGGCGTGGACGCGGTGATCGACTTCATCGCCCGGGCGGGCGGGCTGCCGGTGCGGCTGGCGGCGTAGGCTCTGGCCTAACGACGCGTGATTTCAACACCTTCCGCTCATCCCGGCGAATGCCGGGACCCAGATGGAATGGCGTGGGAAACGGGTTCTACGAGCGCTGAGCCTCTCCGATCAGCCTTCCAGCCCTATGATCTGGATCCCGGCATTCGCCGGGATGAGCGGCAACAAGCAGAGCCCCGGGCTTTCCCCTCCCGCTTGCGGGAAAGGAAAGCTACCGCACCACCTTGCCCATCAGGCGCAGGCGGCTGACGCCGCCGTCGGGGTAGATATTGAGGCGGACGAAGCGGATCGGGCCGATGTCGAGCAGGTCCCCGGCGAAGTGATGCACGTGGTCGGGCTTCAGCTTCACCTCGGGAAGCAGGACCGGCCAGGTCTCGGCCTGGGCGGCGATCTCCTCGGGCGTGCCGTGGGCGCGGGCCGACCCCTGGATCGAGCAGCGGTCCGGGTAGTTGCCCTTGAAGTGGGCCGTGTCGACGATGACCTCGTCGACCTTGCCGAACGTCCCCAGCGCCAGCACGGCCCAGTCGTGGCCGGGCTCGCGGCGGCGGCGGGTTTCCCAGCCGTCGCCCATGTTCACCCCGCGGCCGGGCGCGGTGAGGTTGCCGACCGCGCCGTAGTGCTCGTCGTTGGCGATGATCCCGCGGCCGCCCCGCGCCATGGCCAGCAGGTCGATCGTCTCGTCGGCGCCGACCTTGGTCCAGTCGGGATCGACCCGGCCCCAGACCCGCAGGCGGGCGACGCCGCCGTCCGGATAGATGTGCAGACGCACGTGGGTGATCGGCGTCGGGTGCTCGACGGGCACGAAGACGCGGTCGTCGCCCTTCAGGTCGAGGCGCGGGGTCACCTTCAGCCAGCCCGTTTCCGGATTGATCTCGTCCGACCGGCACACCTCGATCTCGGCGCCGGGCGGGAAGTTGCCGGTGAAGTGGCTGGTGTCGATCTCGAAGCCCGAGACGATGCCGGCGACGCCCAGACGGATCACGCACCAGTCATGGCCGGGGATGCGCTTGCGGCGGCTTTCCCAGCCATCCATCCACTTGCCGTTGTCGTCGTACTTGCCGGGAATGAACACCGGCGGGGTCGGGTCGATCAGCCGGGATTTCTCGGCGAAGAAGTCGTCGGTGGCGAACACCACCTCCGAACCCAGGCGGGGCTGGGCAAGGTCCACATACTGGCGGCGCAGGGCATCGAACACGGGAACAGATCCTCTAGAGCAGGTCGGCGAGGCGGAAGGCGGCGATCCGGTGGATCTGGGCGATAGCGGTCTGGAACTCGGCCTCGGCATCATTGGTCAGCCGACTCTCGAAGGCGGCCAGGATGTCGGCGCGGGTCAGCCCCTTCACGGCGACGATGAAGGGGAAGCCGAAGCGGGTGTTGTAGGCGGCGTTGAGGCGCTGGAACGCGGCGAACTCGTCTGGCGAGCACTGGTCGAGGCCGGCGCCGGACTGTTCCATCACCGAGGCGTCGGCCATGCGGGCGCGGCTGGCGAGCTCGGGGTGGGCGCGGATGAGGGCCAGCTTGGCCTCGCGCGGGGCGGCGTCGACCACGGCGGCCATGGCGGCGGCGAGCGCGTCGCGGTTCCGGGGCGGATCGGGCCAGACACCCTCGGCCACCCAGGGCGAGGCCTCATATACCGGGCCGAAGCGGGCGAGGAACTCGGCTTTGGTCACCGGAAGGCCTCGGAGAAGAAGGCGACGAGCCTGGCCTGGGCTGCGGCAGTGACGGTGGGGCTGAATTCGAAGAGGACGGGGCCGCCCTTGCCCTTGTGGGCGTAGGGGTCGTGGATGACCTTGGACGGCAGATCGCGGTCGAAGGCGTGGGTCGCGCCTTCGTGGACCACCAGGGACACCTTCGCCCGGTCGGCGGGGGCCAGGGAGTCGAGGAAGCCGTCGCAGACCTGCGGGTCGTCATAGGCGTCGGCGCCGCCGGCCTGGATCAGCACCGGGGCGACCAGGTCGGCGAACTCGTGGCCGGGGGCGCGGTTGTAGCTCCACAGGGCCGGGTAGAAGGCGGCGTGGGCGACGAAGGCTGTCCCGGGTTCGGCCAGATCCTGCGCGTAGCGGCGGGTGGCGCTGAGCAGGCTGACCACCCCGCCCCAGGAGAAGCCCATCACCGCGATCCGGGCGGGATCGACCTCGGGCTGCATCGCCAGGAATGACAGGGCGGCGAAGGCGTCGGGCAGGGTCTGGGGCACCGAGGACGGGCGTCCGACCGCGCCGCGCACGGTCCCGCGGGCGGCCCACATGTCGAGCTCCAGGGTGACGAAGCCGGCGCGGTTAAGGGCCCCGGCGTGCAGGGCGCCGCGGCCGTCGACCCCGTCGGAGCCGTGGCAGATGACCACGGCCGGCGCCGGGACCGGCGTCTCGCCGGGCTCGATCAGGGGAACCTGCAGGCGTCCGGCGACGGTGAGCGGCGGATCGGCGCGGGTGGGAAAGGCGACGTAGGAGGTGCGGAAGGTCATCGGCTCATCCTGCATGCGGATGGCGCGCGCGCCAGTGGCGGGCGATGTCGATGCGGCGGGCGAACCAGACGCCCTGATGCTCGCGGGCATAGCGCAGGAACCGCTCCAGGCCGGCCATCTTGCCGGGGCGCCCGGCGATGCGGCAGTGCAGGCCCACCGACATCATCTTCGGCCGCTCGGCGCCCTCGGCGTAGAGCACGTCGAAGGCGTCCTTCAGGTAGGAGAAGAACTGCTCGCCGGTGTTCAGCCCGGTCCCGGAGAAGCGCATGTCGTTGGCCTCCAGGGTGTAGGGCACGATCAGGTGCGGCTTTCCCGCCGGCGTGGTCCAGAACGGCAGGTCGTCGGAGTAGTCGTCGGCGTCGTAGAGGAAGCCGCCCTCCTCCGCCGCGATGCGCCGGGAGTTGGGGCTGGTGCGGCCGGTGTACCATCCCAGCGGCCGCTCGCCGGTGAGCCGGGTGTGGATCTCGATGGCGCGGGCCATGTGCTCGCGCTCCACGTCCTCGGGAATGTCCTGGTAGTTGATCCAGCGCCAGCCGTGCGAGGCGATCTCGTGGCCGGCCTGCAGGAAGGCCTCGACCACGGCGGGATTGCGCTCCAGGGCCATGGCGACGCCGAAGATGGTCGCGGGCACATCGTAGCGCTCGAACAGCCGCAGCAGCCGCCAGACGCCGGCCCGACTGCCGTATTCGTAGATCTGCTCCATGCTCATGTGCCGGGCGCCGATGACCGGGGCCGGATTGATCATGTCGGAGAGGAAGGTCTCGGCGCCCGCGTCGCCGTGCAGGACCGAACTCTCGCCGCCTTCCTCGTAGTTGAGCACCAGCTGGACGGCGATGCGCGCGCCGCCCGGCCAGTCCGCGTGCGGCGGATTGGGGCCGTAGCCGATCAGGTCTCGCGAGTAGGCGTTAGGCATGGTTGACCGCTTAGCAGGCTGGGCCGGGGACGCACCGTCGCAAGCCCCGGTCGAGGTTGCAATTCAAGGACCTTGGGCGGATTCTGAACAGCTGGATCACGGAAGCGACATGACCGGCCTCACCACCCACGTCCTCGACACGATGCACGGCCAGCCGGCGTCCGGACTGGGTATCAGGCTGAAGCGGGACGGCGTGATCCTGGTGGAGGCGATCACCAACCTGGACGGTCGGCTGGACCAGCCGCTGCTGTCCGCGGGCGCGATGACGCCCGGCGCCTACCGGCTGGAGTTCGAGGTCGGCGAATACTTCCGCGACCTGGGCGTGGCGCTGCCGAGGCCAGCCTTCCTGGAGACGGTGGCGCTGGAGTTCGGCCTGGCCGACGCCGACGCGCACTATCACGTTCCCCTGCTGGTCAGTCCCTACGCCTACTCGACCTACCGGGGCAGCTGAGGTGGGGCGGCCGATCCGCTTCCTGCTGGACGGGGCAGTGCGCGAGCTTCCCGCCGATACAGACCCGACGCTGACGGTGCTGAACCTGCTGCGCTACGACCTGCGCCGGACCGGAACCAAGGAGGGCTGCGCCGAGGGCGACTGCGGCGCCTGCACCGTGGCGCTGGGCGAGCTGGCGGACGGACAGGTGCAGTTTCGGGCGGTCAACGCCTGCATCCTGTTCGCCCCGATGCTGGACGGCCGGGCGCTGTTCACGGTGGAGAGCCTGGGTCGCGAGGGCGCGCTGCATCCGGTGCAGCAGGCGATGGTGGACCACCACGGCTCGCAGTGCGGTTTCTGTACGCCCGGGTTCGTGATGAGCCTCTACGCTCACCGGCAGGCGGGCGGGGCGAGCGACGCCGGGAGCCTGTCCGAAGCGCTGGCGGGCAACCTGTGCCGCTGCACCGGCTATGGCCCGATCCTGGCGGCGGGTGCGGCGATGGGCGCCGCGGCGGAGGTCCCGGGACTGGCCGAGGCGCTGGTGGCGATCCAGCCGGTGGAGATGCTGGAGACGGGGCACAGGGGCCGGCGGTTCCTGGCCCCCCGCACGGCCGACGAACTGGCCGCCGTGCTGGAGGCAAACCCGGAGGCGACCGTGCTGGCCGGCGGCACCGACGTGGGCCTGTGGGTGACCAAGCAGCATCGGGTGCTGGACACCGTGGTGTCCCTGAACGAGGCCACCGATCTGCGGCGGATCGACGACCTGGGCGATGCGATCCGGATCGGGGCGGGTGTGCGCTATGCCGATGCGCGGGCGGCGCTGGCGGGGCTGCACCCGGAATTCGACGGGCTGTTGCGGCGGCTGGGCGGGCCGCAGGTGCGCAACATGGGCACCGTCTGCGGCAACATCGCCAACGGCTCGCCCATCGGCGACATGCCGCCGGCGCTGATCGCGTCGGGAGCGACGCTGGTGCTGCGCAGGGGCGCGGCGCGGCGGGAACTGCCGCTGGAGGCCTATTTCCTGGCCTACGGAAAGCAGGACCGGACGCCGGGCGAGTTCGTCGAGGCGGTGATCGTGCGCCGGCCCGAAGCCGGGCGCGTGTTCAGGATCTCCAAGCTTTCCAAGCGCTTCGAGCAGGATATTTCAGCGGTCTGCCTGGGTCTTTCGGTCGGGGTGGCGGACGGGCGGGTGACTGACGCGCGGATCGCGTTCGGCGGCATGGCCGCGACGCCGAAGCGGGCGACGGCCTGCGAGGCGGCCCTGACCGGCCGGCCCTGGACGCGGGAGATGGTGGAGGCTGCGGCGGCGAGGCTGGACGACGACTTCGCCCCGATCAGCGACATGCGCGCCTCGGCCGCCTACCGGCTGGCGGCGGCGAAGGGGATGGTCCTGCGGGCCTTCCTGGAGAGCGCAGGAGAGGCGCCGCGGGTGCTGGACGCACAGGCGGTGGAGGCATGAGGCCGCTGGACCTCAGTGCCTCCCCCATTGGGGGAGGTGGATCGACGCCAGCGGCGGCGAGACGGAGGGGGCTTCCGCCGTGGCGGACGTCAGGGGGTGAAGCCCCCTCACCCGGCTTTGCCGGGAGCTCCCCCAAGGGGGGAGCAATGGTGCCGTCGCATGGCTGACTCCGGCGCGAGCTCTCCCCTCCCCGTCCTGCACGCCCCGGTCGGTCACGACAGCGCGCCGAGGCATGTGTCGGGCGAAGCGCTCTACATCGACGACATTCCCGAGCCGCCGGGCCTGCTGCACCTGTTCGTGGGCCAGGCGGCGCGGGCGCATGCGCGGGTGAGCCGGCTGGACCTCTCGGCCGTGCGCGCCGCGCCTGGGGTGGTCGCGGTGCTGACGTCGCAGGACATCCCGGGCCGCAACGACATCAGCCCCTTCGCCGGCGACGATCCGATGTTCGCGGACGACGAGGTGCGGTTCATGGGCCAGCCGCTGTTCTGCGTGGCCGCCGAGAGCCTGCCCAAGGCCCGCGCCGCCGCCGCCCTGGCGGTGGTGGAGTATGTCGACCTCGAGCCCCTGCTGACCGCCGAAACCGCGCTGGCGGCGGGGTCGCTGATCGAGGACAGCCAGACGATGACCCTGGGCGACGCCGCCTCGGCCATCGCCGCAGCGCCGCACCGGGTCTCGGGCCATCTGGCGGTGGGCGGACAGGAGCACTTCTATCTCGAAGGCCAGGTCGCGCTCGTCATCCCGGGCGAGGCGGAGGACCTGCACGTCTGGACCTCGACCCAGCACCCCACCGAGACCCAGCATGTGATCGCCCGGGTGCTGGGATGCCCGGACGCGGCGATCACCGTCGAGGTGCGGCGGATGGGCGGCGGCTTCGGCGGCAAGGAGACCCAGTCGGTGCAGTGGGCCGCCATGGCCGCGCTGGCCGCGCTGAAGACCCGGCGGCCGGCCAAGATCCGCTTGGACCGCGACGACGACATGGTGATGACCGGCAAGCGGCACGACTTCGAGATCGACTGGGCCCTGGGCTTTGACGACGACGGGCGGCTGCGCGGCGCGGACTTCACCTTCGCCGGGCGGTGCGGACATTCGGCCGATCTCAGCCACGCGATCAACGACCGGGCGATGTTCCACGCCGACAACGCCTACGCCTTGCAGAGCGCGCGGATCGTCTCGCACCGCGCGCGCACCCACACCGTCTCCAACACAGCCTTCCGCGGCTTCGGCGGGCCGCAGGGGATGATCGCCATCGAGCGGGCGATGGATGCGGTGGCCCTGTCGCTGGGCAAGGACCCGCTGGATGTGCGGCTGGCCAACCTCTACGGCGTGGCCGGCGACCTGACGCCCTATGGCCAGACGGTCACCGACAGCGTTTCGCGCGAGATCATGGAAGAACTGGCGGTGTCCTGCGGCTACCGCGCGCGCCGGGCCGCCATCGCCCGGGCCAATGCGGACGCGCCGCATCTGGCGCGGGGGATCGCGCTGACGCCGGTGAAATTCGGCATCTCCTTCACCACAACCCACCTGAACCAGGCCGGCGCGCTTGTGCACATCTACACCGACGGCTCGATCAGCCTGAACCACGGCGGGACCGAGATGGGCCAGGGCCTAAACGTGAAGGTGGCCCAGGTGGTCGCCGACGCCTTCCAGGTTCCGCTGGCGGCGGTGAAGATCACCTCGACCCGAACCGACAAGGTGCCCAACACCTCGGCCACCGCCGCTTCGTCGGGCAGCGACCTGAACGGCATGGCGGCGCTGAACGCCTGCGACCAGATCAAGGCGCGGCTGGCGGACTACGCGGGCGAGACCTTCGGGGCGACGGCGGAGTTCACCCGCGACGGCGTGCGGCTAGGCGAGCGGCGGATGAGCTTCCGGGACTTCGTCAACGGGGCCTATCTGGCGCGGGTCTCGCTGTCAGCGGCGGGGTTCTATCGGACACCGGACATCCACTACGACCGGACCACCCACAAGGGCCGGCCGTTCTACTATTTCGCCTATGGCGCGGCCTGTTCGGAGGTGGCGGTGGACACCCTGACCGGGGAGTCGCGGGTGACCCGGGTGGACATCCTGCACGACGTGGGCCGGTCGCTGAATCCGGTCATCGACCTGGGCCAGATCGAGGGCGGCTTCATCCAGGGGCTGGGTTGGCTGACCACCGAGGAGCTGATGTTCGATGCGAAGGGCCGGCTGACCACCCACGCCCCCTCCACCTACAAGATCCCCACCGCGGGCGACCGGCCGGCGGTGTTCAACATGGCGCTGTGGGGGCCGGGCGAGAACCGAGAGGCGACTGTGGGCCGGTCGAAGGCGGTGGGCGAGCCGCCGCTGATGCTGGCGATCTCGGTGTTCTCGGCGCTGACCGACGCGGTGGCCAGCGTGGGCGGCCACAGAGTGATGCCCGACCTCGACGCCCCGGCCACGCCCGAGCGGCTGCTGGCGGCGATCGCCGACGTGCGGAGGCGGGCCTGTGGGTAGAGGGGCGGGATCTCTTTGCGCCGCAGGCGCTGCAATGGGAGCCACGGAAGACACAGAAGGAGGCGGCTGCAACGTTCCGCTTCACCGGCCTTCCGTGGATTCGGTGTTTTCCGTGGTTGAATTCTGCAGCGCTGGCGCGACACGGCGGCGGGATGTGCGCGAGTTGTCATCCGCATGGGCCGCTCGATGACCAGGTGGATCACAGACGCCCTGGCCTCGGCCCGGCGGGGCGAGGCGCTGGCCATGGTCACGGTGGTGGGCGCGCAGGGGTCGACGCCGCGCGAGGCCGGGGCGCGGATGCTGGTGTGGCCGGACCGGTTCACCGGCACCATCGGCGGCGGTTCGCTGGAGTGGCAGGGACTGGAACAGGCGCGGCGGATGCTGGAACAGGGCGCCCGGCGGCACGCCCTCCAGGACTATCCGCTGGGCCCGCTGCTGGGACAGTGCTGTGGCGGCCGGGTGCGGCTGCTGGTCGAGCAGGTGGACGCCGGCAGTGTGGATTGGCTGGAGCCTGCCGCGGCCGCGCGGGCGCCCTTCACCCTGGCCGCGACCTTCGAGGGCGGCGGAATGCACCGGAGCGTCGAGCCCGCCGGCCTCCATCAAAACGACAATCCCCGCGTCCCGATTCCGGAGGTCCGCCGCGTGTCTGAACTGATCCGCCCCACCCTGCCCCGCCTTGCGATCTTCGGCGCCGGCCACGTGGGTCAGGCCGTGGCCCGGGCCTTCGCCCCCCTGCCCTTCCACCTGGACTGGCTGGCCAGCCGGGAGGACCTGCGGCCCGAGGCGGGCGGCACGCGGGCCGAGATCCTCTCGGAAGACGAGCTTGAAGAGATCATCGAGGCGGCGCCGGCCGACACCTTCATCGCCATCTTCACCCACAGCCACGAGCTGGACTACCGGCTGGCGCGGGCGGCCCTGCGTCGGGGCGACCTGAGCTATGTCGGGCTGATCGGCTCGCGCACCAAGCGGGCGCGGTTCGAGGGCCGGTTCCGCGACGACGGCCTGGACGACGCGGCGATCGCACGGCTGACCTGCCCGCTGGGCGTCACCGGACTGAAGGGCAAGGATCCGGCGGTGATCGCGGTCTCGCTGGCCGCGGAGCTGCTGCAGCTGGTCCAGGAGGCCCCGGAATGATCGCCGAACTGATCGCCTGGACGAACCTGGCGCTGCGCTGGCTGCACTTCATCGCCGGCATCGCCTGGATCGGATCGTCGTTCTATTTCATGTGGCTGGACAGCCACCTTAAGGCGCCGGCGGTTCCCCGCGGCGAGGGCGTGGCGGGCGAGCTGTGGAGCGTCCACTCCGGCGGATTCTATCACCAGATGAAGTTCATGGTGGCCCCGGCGGACATGCCGGAAGAGCTGCACTGGTTCAAATGGGAGGCCTACACCACCTGGATCTCGGGCTTCCTGCTGCTGAGCCTGATCTTCTATGTCGGCGCCGACCTGAACCTGGTCGACAAGTCCAAGGCCGATCTGGAGTCCTGGCAGGCGATCGGCATCGGCCTGGGCAGCCTGGGCGCGGGCTGGCTGGTCTATGACGCGCTCTGCCGGTCGCCGCTGGGCCAGAACCTAAAGCTTTTCAGCGCGGTCTGGTTCTCGCTCCTGACCGCCGCCGGCTATGGGCTGACCCGCATTTTCGCCGACCTGGGCGCCTTCATGCACGTGGGGGCGATCATCGGCACGGTGATGGTCGCCAACGTGTTCCTGATCATCATCCCCAACCAGCGCAAGGTGGTGGCCCAGGTGCTGGCCGGCCAGGCGCCGGACCCGTCGCTGGGCAAGCAGGCCAAGCAGCGCAGCGTCCACAACAACTACA
>CAUJHW010000180.1 GCA_963205005.1 Pseudomonadota bacterium | reverse complement strand
CGACGCATTCATCGAGATGAAGGGCAGGTTCACTTCGTACTGCGTGGTGAAGGACAGTTCCTTCTTGGCCTTTTCGCCCTCTTCCTTGAGGCGCTGCAGGGCCAGCTTGTCCTTGCGCAGGTCGACGCTGTTTTCCTTTTTAAACTCGTCGGCCAGGTAATCGACGATGCGCATGTCGAAGTCCTCGCCGCCGAGGAACGTGTCCCCGTTGGTCGACTTCACTTCAAAGACGCCATCGCCGATTTCGAGCACGGACACGTCGAAGGTGCCGCCGCCGAGGTCGTAGACCGCGATCTTCTTGCCGTCGTTCTTCTCAAGCCCGTAGGCCAGCGCCGCGGCCGTCGGCTCGTTGATGATCCGCAGGACCTCAAGGCCGGCGATCTTGCCCGCATCCTTGGTCGCCTGACGCTGGGCGTCGTTGAAGTACGCCGGAACGGTGATGACCGCCTTGTCGACCTTCTCGCCGAGGTGCTGCTCGGCGGCTTCCTTCATCTTCTGCAGGATGAAGGCCGAGACCTGCTGGGGCGAGTAGTCCTTGCCCTGGGCCTTGACCCACGCGTCGCCGGTCGGCCCCTTGACGATCTCGTAGGGCACCATGCCCTTGTCCTTCTCGACCACCTTGTCGGTGAACTGGCGGCCGATGAGGCGCTTGATCGCGAACAGGGTGTTGGAGGGGTTGGTGACGGCCTGGCGGCGCGCCGGCTGGCCGACGAGGCGTTCGCCGTCGTCCATGAAGGCCACCACGGAGGGCGTGGTCCGCGCGCCTTCGGCGTTCTCGATCACTTTGGGCGTCTTGCCGTCCATGATGGCCACGCACGAATTGGTCGTGCCGAGGTCGATGCCGATGATCTTGCTCATGATTGAGTCTTGCTCGCTCCTTGTTGGCGGACGCCGCGGGTGGGCCTTCTAGTGAAGCGCCCGAGGAAAAGCGACGTCCCCGGTTCGATTGAGGGGTCTGCCGGTCCCGCTTTCCGTTCGGGGAAACCAGCTTCGACTGCCGATATGGGGAAATTTGGAGGGGCTGCAAGGGTGAAAGTCCCCAATCGCGTCATGGGCATGTTTCATCCTGCCCTCCAGTGGACGCTGGCCGCGGCGTAGAGCTCCGCGCCCTGCGGCGCCTTGCCGCCCCGGGACACAAGAAACGCGTGCTCCACCACCATGGCCTGCTGCTCGATGTTCATCGCCGGAAACTCCGGGCCGCCTGTCAGGTCGTAGGCGTAGGACTCTTCGCGGTCGCCCGCTTTGATCTTTGCCAGGAGCAGGCGCACGCCGTTCTGGGCCTGCCAGATGTGGGTCAGCTCGTGGACGAACACCGCCTGGACGCAGAGCGGAGTGTCCGGATCGGCGAAGTCATCCCGCACCGTCGCCGCCGGCCAGACGATCAGTCCCGGCCCGGCCACGAACGCACGGCTCCAGAGCGGCAGCGCCAGGATTCTCACCCGCCCGGGCGCGATCCCGGCGCCGAACACCTCACGCGCCAGATCGCTCTCGCCCTCGGTGAGGCGGCGGATTGCGGAGCGAATTCGACGACGGGCGGGCAAGGACAGTTGACGCGGCCTGGGGCTGTGGGTTCCGGTGGACTTAACCATTTCGCCAAGGCCAGCCCAAGGAAACCCCCATGGTCACCCTCACCCGTCCGGACGGCACGCGCCCGGAAGACCTGCACCTGTCGCGCCGCGGCCTGACGCTGGCGCTTACCGGCGGCTATGCGCTGGCGGCCTGGTCGGCCCAGGCCGAGCCGGTGAAGACCGACGCGGCGGACCTGGTCACCGGCATGGTCGAACTGCCTGCCGCCGACCGCCCGATCCCGGCCTACATCGCCCGGCCCGCCGCCAAGGGCCGCCATCCCGTGGTGATCCTCGTCTCGGAGATCTTCGGCCTGCACGAATACATCCGTGACACCTGCCGGCGGCTGGCCAAGGCCGGCTACGTGGCGGTGGCGCCGGACTTCTTCGTCCGCGCGGGCGACCCGTCGACCATGACCGACTTCCCGGCGATCCTGAAGATCGTCGGCTTCTCCACCGACAAGCAGGTCACCGGTGACCTGCAGGCGGCCATAAAGTTCCTCAAGGCCCAGCCCTTTGCGGACACGAAGCGCATGGGCATCACCGGCTTCTGCTGGGGCGGCAACATCGTCTGGGAGGCCTGCGAGCGCCTGCCGGACTTCAAGGCCGGCGTCGCCTGGTACGGCCGGCTGACCGGCGACTATGCGGCCAACGACACCGAGGGAAAGCGCGCCATCGAGATGGTTCCGGACCTGAAGAACCCTGTGCTGGGCCTCTATGCGGAAAAGGACAGCGGCATCCCTGTGGCCGATGTCGAGAAGATGAAACTGGCCCTGAAGGCCGCCGGCAAGACCGGCAGCGACATCATCATCTACCCTGGGGCCCAGCACGGCTTCCACGCCGACTATCGCCCGTCCTACGACAAGGCCGCAGCTGAGGACGGCTGGAAGCGGATGCTGGCCTTCTTCGCGGCGAACGGGGTGAAGTAGGGAATCCTTCCTTTCCCGTCGCAGACGGGGGCGGGACTCTAGAACACCGGCTCTTCGGTTTTCGCCGGCGGCGGGGCCTTTTCGAGGGCCTCGCCGATCTTGTCGGTCGGCGGGGGCGCGGCCGCGGCGACAGGGGGCGGCGGGCCAGCGGGGGCGCCCTTGTCGGCCTCGGCCTTCGCCAGTGCGGCGGCCTCTTCCTTGGCCTTCTTCTCTGCCTCGAGCTTGGCCTTCTCCTCTTCGGTCAGGACGACCGGCGGCGGGGCGCCCTGGATTCGCTCATCGACGAGGGGCGTGGCTTCCTGGGCCTCGATCGGCTGGCCGGTGACTCCGTCGAGCCGTTCGCCCGGCAGGCGCCCGCGTGCCGGGGCCGTGGCGATTCCCAGCGCGAGGGCGACCAGCGCGGCGCCTCCGAGAAGCGTGGCGACCACCTGTAGGACGGGGCGGGGCATGGTCCAGTTCATGGCCGGAACCTAGTCTGCCGGCGGCCTGCGCGGAAGGGCGATCCGTCGCCGCCGGATCACGGTAAACGCCCGATTAACGGTCCCTGCCGCAAACAGGGAGGATTCTCGGGTTCGGAGGCTTTGGGCGCATGGCGCGGGTGGCGCGGAAAACCGGCATGGAGCTCGTGCTCCATATCGCCAGGCTCGCCTGGATCCACCCCGCGACGGCCCGGCTGCGGGGCGGCGTGGTCGCCGCCTTCGGCGTGGCCCTGGCCGCATCGCTCGCCACCTACAACATCGACGACCCCAGCCTGAACGTGGCCAGCGCCCGACCGCCGAGCAACGCGCTGGGTGGCGCGGGCGCGGTCCTCGCCGACATCGGCCTGCAGTCGCTGGGCATGGCCGCGGCGCTGGCCGCCCTGCTGGTGCTGGTGAGCGGCCTGTCCCGCGTGGCCGACCCGGAGCCGGACGCGACCCGCGGCCGCCTGCGGCTGCGCGCCCTGTTCGGAACCCTGGGCGTCCTGGCCCTGGCCGGCGCCCTGGCGCTTGCGCCGACCCCGGCCATCTGGCCGCTGGCCAAGAGCCTGGGCGGTTTCTGGGGCGACGCCCTGCTGGGCGGCCTTGCCGGCCTGATCGGCTATGCCCGCCTGCCGTTCGGCGCGCCGATCGCAGGCGCCGTGCTGGGGGTGACCGGGGCGATCGCCTACGGCTACAGCCTGGGCCTCTCGCGGCTCGATCTGCGCACCGCCGCCGACGCGCTCAGCCACGCCCTGACGCCGAAGCCCAGGCTCACCGTCGCCCTGCCCGAGCCGTCCGCCGCGAAGGTCGGCCGCCGCAAGGCCCAGGCCCCGGCGATGGCCGAGGCCGCCCTGCCCGATCCCGCGCCGGAGCCTGTCGCCATCGACGGCCCGACGCTGAAGGTCAAACCGCCGAAGACGCCGCCCAAGGAGAGCGCGCGCGAACAGAAGGAAGCCCAGAGCACCTTCGAGTTCGCGAGCGAGGGCGGCTTCAAGCTCCCCGAACTCGCCATGCTGACGAAGGCCCCGCCGCGGGCCGCCCAGTACGACGAGGGCGCCCTGCGCCAGAACGCCCAGCTGCTGGTGAGCGTGCTGGCCGAGTTCGGGGTACGCGGCCAGGTGGACCAGATCCGCCCCGGCCCGGTGGTCACCCTGTACGAGCTGGTCCCGGCCGCCGGCGTGAAGTCGGCGCGCGTCGTGGCGCTGGCCGACGACATCGCGCGGTCGATGAGCGTGGCCTCCGCCCGCGTCTCGGTGGTGCCCGGCCGCAACGCCATCGGCATCGAGCTGCCCAACCAGCGGCGCGAAACCGTCTATCTGCGCGACCTGCTTTCGGCCCCAGAGTACGAGCGCGGCGGCCAGTCGGTGCCCGTGGCCCTGGGCGAGACCATCGGCGGCGAGCCCTACATCGCCGACCTGGCCAAGATGCCCCACCTGCTGATCGCCGGAACCACCGGCTCGGGCAAGTCGGTGGGCGTCAACGCCATGATCCTGTCGATTCTCTACCGGCTGACGCCGGAGCAGTGCCGGCTGATCATGATCGACCCGAAGATGCTGGAACTCAGCGTCTACGACGGCATCCCGCACCTGCTGGCTCCGGTCGTGACCGATCCCAAGAAGGCCATCGTCGCGCTGAAGTGGACCGTGCGCGAGATGGAGGACCGCTATCGCCGGATGTCCAAGATCGGCGTCCGCAACGTGGCCTCGTTCAACGAGCGCGCCCGCGAGGCCATCGCCAAGGGCGAGCATTTCGAGCGGACCGTGCAGACCGGTTTCGACGACGCCGGCCGCGCCACCTACGAGAGCGAGAAGATCCGCCCCGAACCCATGCCCTACCTGGTCGTGATCATCGACGAGGTGGCCGACCTGATGATGGTGGCCGGCAAGGACATCGAAGGCGCCGTGCAGCGCCTGGCGCAGATGGCGCGGGCCGCCGGCATCCACCTGATCATGGCCACCCAGCGCCCGTCGGTTGACGTGATCACCGGCACCATCAAGGCCAACTTCCCGACCCGGATCAGCTTCCAGGTCACCTCCAAGATCGACAGCCGCACCATCCTGGGCGAGCAGGGCGCCGAGCAGCTGCTGGGCCAGGGCGACATGCTCTACATGGCGGGCGGCGGCCGGATCACCCGCCTGCACGGCCCGTTCGTCTCCGACGGCGAAGTCGAGGCGGTGGCCAAGTACCTGCGCGACCAGGGCACCCCCAGCTACCTCGACGAGGTCACGGCCGGCGGCGATGAGGACGGCGAGGACGGCGAAATGGGCGGCGGCGGCGGCGGCGGCGACGGCGAAGGCAACGACCTCTACGACCGCGCGGTCGCCGTGGTCACCCGCGACGGCAAGGCCTCCACCAGCTACATCCAGCGCCGCCTGCAGATCGGCTACAACCGCGCCGCTTCGCTGATCGAGCGGATGGAGAACGAGGGCGTCGTCGGCCCCGCCAACCACGCCGGCAAGCGCGAGATCCTGGTCAGCGCCGCGCCCTGACCGCGGCGGGCGCCCCATTGCCGCCCCGCTGGCGCGGTAGGCCTTGCGCACACTACGGAGGCCCCATGACCCTGACCCGACGCACCCTGGCCCTTGCCCTGGCCGCCGCGCCGCTCGCCGGCCCGGCGTTCGCCCAGGCCCCGCTGGCCGCCGCCGACAGGGTCCTGGTCGACCGCGCTGTCGCCTATCTGGAAGGCTTGACCGAGGCCCGCGCCCGGTTCGTGCAGACCGACGCCCGCGGCCGCGCCACCACCGGCGCCCTGTTCATGAAGCGGCCCGGCAAGGCCCGCTTCGCCTACGATCCGCCGTCCGGCCTGCTGGTCGTGTCGGACGGCGACCTCGTCTCGGTGCAGGATTCCCGGCTGAAGACCTTCGAGTCCTATCCGCTGGGGGCAACGCCGCTGTCGCTGTTCCTCGCCCGCAGCATCCGGCTGGACCGCGGCGTGGCTGTCACCCGGGTAAGCCGGATGACCGACGGCTTCTCCATCACCGCCCGCGACGGAAAGAAGGAGACGGCGGGAACCATCACGCTCACCTTCACCGACGCGCCGCTGGCCCTGGTCGGCTGGACGGTGACGGATGCCCAGAACCGCCCGACCCGCGTGCAACTGATCGGCCTGCAGCGCGCTTCGGGCCTCGATCGGTCGCTGTTCGTGCTGAAGGATCCACGCCCGAAGAACGTCGGGCGCGGCAAGGTCTGAGCAAGCGTCACTGTGGCGAATTCGGCACGCGCAAGCCTAAAACTCAAAGACCTTTGACAAACTGTCACAGCGTGGCGATATTGCCACTACGTCGTCTGCGCAACCATTGCGCGCACGAAACCCGTGCCGGTACCTATCCCCTCCCGGCGGCGGCATGAGAGACAACTTTCACGGCCCGGACGCCCGCCATGGCGTCCGGGCCTTCTTTCGTTAAACAGGGCCCATGCGCCTCCGTATCTGCACCTGGAACGTCAATTCCGTCCGCCTGCGCGCCGACCAGGCCGCCCGCTTCGTGGCTGAACAGGCCCCCGACGTGCTCTGCATGCAGGAGATCAAGTGCCGCGAGGGCGAGTTCCCGGTGAGCGCCTTCAGGGAAATGGGCCTGCCACACCTGAAGATCGCCGGACAGAAGGGCTGGCACGGCGTCGCCATCGCCTCGCGCCTGCCGATCGAGGATCCCGAACCGCTGGACGTCTGCCGCGAGGGCCACGCCCGCTGCGTGGGCGTGAAGGTGGCGGGCGTGGAGATCCAGAATTTCTACATCCCGGCCGGCGGCGACATCCCCGACCGCGAGGCCAACGCCAAGTTCGACCACAAGCTCGACTTCTACGAGAAACTTACGGCCGAGATGGCCCGGCGCGATCCGAAAGCGCCGCTGGCCATCGTCGGTGACCTGAACGTGGCCCCCGGCGAATTCGATGTCTGGAACCACAAGTACATGTCGAAGATCGTCAGCCACACGCCGGTGGAGATCGAGGCGTTCCGCGCCCTGGAGAACTCGCTGGGCTTCATCGACCTGATGCGCGCGGCGACGCCGGAACCGGAAAAACTGGCCTCCTGGTGGAGCTATCGCGCCGCCGATTTCCGCCAGTCCGCCCGCGGCCTTCGCCTGGACCACATCCTGGTGACGCCCGGGCTGCGCGACGCAGCCTGGCGACTGGGCGCGCCGGCGGTAAGGATCCACGAGGACGTCCGTGCCTGGGAACGCCCCAGCGACCACGCGCCGGTGTCCGCAGACCTGGTGCTCTAGGCAATCGAACTCAATCTACGTGATTTGCTTCAATAACTTCCGCTCATCCCGGCGAATGCCGGGATCCAGTTGGAATGGCGTCAAAGTGGCTTCGAGTGCCACGGAGCGCGTCCAGTCAGTCTCTCAGCCTTACCATCTGGGTCCCGGCATTCGCCGGGATGAGCGGTGTCGATTGCAGACCCCCGTCAGACGGCCTCTCCAGGATTCGACTGCAAATGCGCACCGCTACGGCGCCAGCTTGTAGCCGCCCGCCTCGGTGAGCAGCAGGCGCGCGTTGGCCGGATCGGGCTCGATCTTCTGGCGCAGGCGATAGACGTGGGTTTCCAGGGTGTGGGTGGTGACGCCGGCATTGTAGCCCCACACCTCGGCAAGCAGTTCCTCGCGCGCCACGGCCTTCTCGCCGGCGCGGTAGAGGTACTTCAGGATGTTGGTCTCTTTTTCCGTCAGCCGGATCTTCTTGCCCTTTTCGTCCAGCAGGATCTTGGCGGCGGGCCGGAACTCGTAGGCGCCCAGGCGGAAGATCGCGCCCTCGGAGTGCTCGTAGTCGCGCAGCTGAGCGCGGATGCGGGCCAGCAGGACGGCGAACTTGTAGGGCTTGGTCACATAGTCATTGGCGCCGGCATCCAGTCCCTGGACCGTGTCGTCGTCGGTGGCCGCCGCCGTCAGCATGATCACCGGGGCGAGCACGCCGTCCTGACGCATCCGCCGGCAGGCCTCGCGGCCGTCCATGTCGGGCAGATCGACGTCCAGCAGGATCAGGTCGGGCTTGATCTCGCGAGCCTGGCGAACGCCCTCGCCCGCGGTCTCGGCCTCGACGGTGTCGAAGTTCTCGGCCTGGAGCTGTTCGGCGATCGCACCACGAAGGTCCTGGTCGTCGTCGACGATGAGGAGAGTCTTGCGTTGCGCCATGAGGGGCAACAAACACTATCTGGGCGGCAGGCGCCAAAGGGTTTCGAGGTTTCCGTGATCTTCAGGGCCACCGCCGACGGATTTCTGGACCTGGGCGAACGGCGCGTCCTCTGCGCCCTGGGTCCTGCAGGCGTTGTACCCGCCGCCGCCAAGCGCGAGGGCGACGGCGCTTCTCCGGCAGGAGTCTGGCCGATCCGGGAGGTGATCTACCGCCCCGACCGCGGCCCGCCGCCAGCCACCGAGTTCCGCGTCCGGGCGATGACCGAGGACGATGGCTGGTGCGACGATCCGGCCGACACCGAATACAATCGCCATGTGAGACTGCCCTACCCGGCCAGCGCCGAGGCCCTCTGGCGCGAGGACGGCGTCTACGACATCGTCGTGATCCTGGGTCACAACGACGATCCGCCGGTCCCGGGCCTGGGCTCGGCAATCTTCCTGCACATCTGCCGGCCGGGCTATCCGCCGACCGAGGGCTGCGTGGCCATTGAACGCGCCGATCTGGAGGAACTGCTCGACCGCGCCCAGCCGGGCGACGCCATCGAGATCGCGGAAGCCTAGCTCCGCGCGCCGAACAGGGCCGAGCCGACCCGGACGCTGGTGGCGCCGAACCGGATGGCCGTCTCGAAGTCGCCGCTCATGCCCATCGACAGTTTCGCAAGACCGTTTCGGGCGGCGATCTTGCCAAGCAGGGCGAAATGCGGCCCCGGCGGCTCCTCGGCCGGCGGAATGCACATCAGGCCCTCAGGCTCCAAGCCATAGGTCGTCCGGCAGGCGGCGATGAAGGCGTCGGCGTCGGCGGGGAGCACGCCGGCCTTCTGCGGCTCCTCGCCGGTGTTCACCTGCACGTAGAGGCGGGGCGCGCGGCCCTGCTTCTGCAGTTCGTCGGCCAGGGCGCGGGCCAGCTTCTCCCGGTCGAGGGTCTCAATCACATCGAAGAAGGCGACCGCCTCCTTCGCCTTGTTAGACTGCAGGGGCCCGATCAGGTGCAGGGTGAGGTCGGCGGTGCGCCCCTCCCAGCGGGCCATCGCCTCCTGCACGCGGTTCTCGCCGAACACCCGCTGGCCGGCGGACAGCACCGGTTCGATGGCCTCCCAGGGCTGCGTCTTCGAGACCGCGACCAGGGTGACCGAGGCAGGATCGCGGCGGGCGGCTTGCGCGGCGCGGCCGATCCGGGCCACGACATCGGCATA
Organism: Pseudomonadota bacterium; assembly: GCA_963205005.1. Classification (GTDB taxonomy): domain Bacteria; phylum Pseudomonadota; class Alphaproteobacteria; order Caulobacterales; family Caulobacteraceae; genus Phenylobacterium. Next base: position 15,379 of record CAUJHW010000180.1, on the reverse strand, counting down.
GGCTGGCGGAGGCGTGGTCATTTCCGGGTTCTGGACCTTGCAGAGGACGGCGCGGTTACTAGCGCGTCGGCGGGCGAAGGGGAAACCACGCGGCCTGCCCGCACTGCTGTTCTTCACCGACCCTGTCCGCACGCCCGATCCCGAGTCGGTCGCCGTCCGGCTGCCGCCCGGCAGCGCCATCGTCTACCGGACCTTCGGCGCACCCGACGCGGAGGACCGCGCCCGACGCCTCAAGGCGATCGCCCGGGCCCGGGGACTGAAGCTGCTGATCGGCCAGGACGCGGCGCTGGCGCGAAGGGTCGACGCCGACGGAGTCCATCTGCCCGAGCGCCTGGCCCATCGCGCCGGCCCGCTGAAACGCGCGCGGCCCGGCTGGATCGTCACCTGCGCGGCCCATTCGCTGCGGGCGGCGCGGGCTGGTGAGGCGGATGCCCTGGTGATCTCGGCGATCTTCCCGTCGCGCAGCGCCTCAGCCGGCGCGCCGCTCGGCCCGGTCCGGCTGGCGGCCATGATCCGCGCCGCGAATCGGCCTGCCTACGCGCTGGGCGGCGTGAACGAAAAAACGGCCCGACGTCTGCTGGACACGGGCCTGATCGGTCTGGCGGCGGTGGAAGGGGTGGCGTTCTAGAACTTGAAGGCGGTCTGCAGGGTGACCTTCGGCGCGTCGGCCGGGCGGCCCGGCGTCGGACGGAACTTCAGTTCCTGCTCGCCCAGGGCGACGGAGCCCCCGACCCGCAGCGACGGCGTGATACGGAAGTAGGCGCCGGCCTGCACGTCATTGGCCACCGCGGGGCGGTCATCCGGCTGCTGGATGTTGAGCGTGAAGCCCAGGCGGCCCTTGCTGGCGTCGTACTTCAGCGCCCGGCCGCCATTGTTGGGGGCAACCGTCATCGGCTCGGACTTCACAGTGAAATCAACAGCCTTGCCGCGATCAGCCGCAAACGCGCCGCCAGCCGCCGCGCTGAAGAGCGCGGTTGCTGCGAGGACGACACTGGCGCGGTGCTTACGCATAGCCTGAAAAAACAGTCCCAACGGTCGATCAGCGCGACCCCGCCACACACTCAGCGGCATCGCGATTGCCACCCGATTAAGGGCCGCGAAGTTTCCCGGTCAACCTGACTCACGCGTCCGGGGACCATAAGTTGATCAGATGCCTGTCGCGTGTGGCGGTTCGGCCACGCGATTCCTGTTTGGCGCCCATCAAGGCGTTGTTATAGAGACCCCGGCGCGGGGCGGCGCCGTGGCGCGTTCGCGCTGCGGAAATTGTTGGAGACCGAGACATATGCCGTTTGTGCGCGGTAACAGGATGCGTGGCGTCGCAATTGCAGCCGCAGCGTTCAGCGTCGTGGGCCTGAGCGCCTGTGGCAGCCTGCCGAAGCTGGGCGGCAAGTCCAACGTCAGCACGGCGGACAACGCCGCCGCCATTGGCGTGAACGGCTATCTGTGGCGGGCCACGCTGGACACCCTGTCCTTCATGCCGCTCGCCTCGGCGGATCCCTACGGCGGCGTCATCGTCACCGACTGGTACGTGAACCCGGAGAAGCCGGACGAGCGCTTCAAGTGCACCGTCTATATCCTGGACGCCCGGCTGCGCGCCGATGGCCTGAACGTGGCCGTCTTCAAGCAGAGCCGTGACGCCAGCGGCGGCTGGATCGACGCCCCGCATGCCGGTCAGACCGAGACCGACATCGAGAACTCGATCCTGACCCGGGCGCGCCAGCTTCGACTTTCGAACATCAAGGGCTGATCGCCCCCAACGTTCGTTCGTCGGCGCGCCTGCACGTGGGCCGTTGACCGGAAATCCAACCCCCGTCAAAGGCCCCGTCATGGCCCGATACAATCCCAAGGAAACCGAGCCGCGCTGGCGCAAGGCCTGGACGGACGCTGATGCGTTCCGCGCGGTGATCGATCACGACAAGCCCAAGTACTACGTGCTGGAGATGTTCCCGTACCCGTCGGGGCGCCTGCACATGGGCCATGTGCGCAACTATGCCCTGGGCGACGTCATCGCCCGTTTCAAGCGCGCACGCGGGTTCTCGGTGCTGCACCCCATGGGCTGGGACGCCTTCGGTCTGCCGGCCGAGAACGCCGCCATGGAGCGCGGCGTCGATCCCAAGGCCTGGACCTACGACAACATCGCCCGGATGCGCGACGAACTGAAACAGCTGGGCCTGTCGATCGACTGGTCCCGCGAGTTCGCCACCTGTGACGTGGACTACTACGGCAAGCAGCAGGCCTGGTTCCTGGACCTGTTCCGCGCCGGCCTCGTCTACCGCAAGGAAAGCGTCGTCAATTGGGACCCGGTCGACCAGACCGTGCTGGCCAACGAACAGGTGGTGGACGGCCGCGGCTGGCGCTCGGGCGCCGTCGTGGAGAAGCGCAAGCTGAACCAGTGGGCGATGCGCATCACCGACTATGCCGACCAGCTGACCGACGACCTGGCCACCCTGGAACGCTGGCCCGAGAAGGTCCGCGTGATGCAGGAGAACTGGATCGGCCGCTCCAAGGGGCTGAAGTTCCGGTTTCACTTCGCCGGCGAGACGCCCGCCGCCGCGCCCGACGGACTGGAAGTCTACACCACCCGCCCCGATACCCTGTACGGCGCAAGCTTCGTCGGCATCGCCGCCGATCACCCGCTGGCCGAGGCCGTGGCCGCCCGCGACCCGAAGGCCGCCGCCTATATCGAGGAATGCCGCAAGGGCGCGGCGACCCAGGCCGAGATCGATACCGCCGAGAAGACTGGCTACGACACCGGCCTGCGCGTGAAGCACCCGTTCGATCCCAGCTGGGAGCTGCCGGTCTGGATCGCCAACTTCATCCTGATGGACTACGGCACGGGCGCGATCTTCGCCTGCCCGGCGCACGACCAGCGCGACCTGGACTTCGCCCGCAAGTACGGCCAGCCGGTGAAGCCGGTGGTGCTGCCCCCGGGGGCTGACGCGGCCACCTTCGAGATCGGCGACGAGGCCTATGTGGGCCCGGGCGTCATCTACAACTCCGGCTTCCTGGACGGCCTGGACATCGAGTCCGCCAAGGCCGCGGCGATCGAACGCATCGAGGGCCAGGGCGACGGCGATGGCGCGACCGTGTTCCGCCTGCGCGACTGGGGCGTCTCTCGCCAGCGCGCCTGGGGCTGCCCGATCCCGGTGGTTCACTGCCCGACGGACGGTGTCGTCCCGGTGCCAAAGGACCAGCTGCCGGTCGCCCACCCTGCCGACATCGAGTTCGGCAAGTCGGGCAATGCGCTGGAGCGTCATCCGACCTGGAAGCACACCACCTGCCCGGTGTGCGGCGGCCCGGCGACACGCGAGACCGACACGCTGGACACCTTCGTGGACAGCTCCTGGTACTTCGCCCGCTTCGCCAACCCGCATGCGGCCGAGCCCATCGACAAGGCCGCGGCCGACTACTGGCTGCCGGTGGACCAGTACATCGGCGGCATCGAGCATGCGGTCCTGCATCTGCTGTACGCCCGCTTCGTCACCAAGGCCCTGGCCGATCAGGGCATGCTGAGCGTGCGCGAGCCCTTCGCCGGCCTGTTCACCCAGGGCATGGTCACCCATGAGACCTACCGCCGCCAGAGTGGCGAATGGGTCGAGCCGGGTGAGGTCGAGGTGGTGGCCGAGGGCGCGACGCGCCGTGCGAAGCTGATCGTCTCGGGCGAGCCGGTGGTCATCGGCGACTCCGAAAAGATGTCGAAGTCCAAGAAGAACACGGTGGCGCCGGAGGAGATCTTTGACGTCTACGGCGTGGACGCCGCGCGCCTGTTCGTCCTGTCCGACAGCCCGCCGGAGCGGGACGCCCAATGGTCCTCGGCCGGCGTCCAGGGCGCCTGGCGCTTTGTGAACCGCGTCTGGGACGAATTCGACAGCCAGCCTGCCGGTCCGCCGCCCGCCGCCACCCCCGACGAGGCTCTGCGCCGCGCCACCCACAAGCTGGTCAAGCAGGTAACCGAGGCCATCGACACTTTCCGGTTCAATTCCGGCATCGCCCGTCTGTACGAGTTCCTGAACTTCCTGAAGGCCAACCCTGCCGCCGGGGCTTCCGACGCGGTGCTGGCCGCCCGGCATGAGGCGCTGAGCGCGTTCGCCCGGCTGATCGCCCCGTTCACGCCCCACCTGGCCGAGGAATGCTGGGGCCGCATCGGAGGCGCCGGCATGGTGGTCGAGGCCGCCTGGCCTGCGTTTGATCCGTCGCTCACCGAGGATGCGGTCAAGATCCTGCCCGTCCAGGTCAACGGCAAGCGGCGGGGAGAGATCTCGGCGCCGGCGGGGGCGGAACAGGCCGAGGTCGAGGCCATTCTGAAGGCCGATCCCGAGATCGCCCAGCGTCTGGAAGGCCTGACGATCCGCAAGATCATTGTGGTCAAGGACCGCATCGTGAATATCGTGGCCGCATGAAACAGGTTCTCGCGCCCGCGCTGATCGCCGCCACGCTTGCCCTGGGCGGCTGCGCGGGGTTCCAGCCGCTCTACGCCCAGTCCGACGTGACCCGGAATCTGGCCTCGATCCAGGTCACCGCGCCGGCGGGACGCACCGGCTACCTGATGCGCCAGCACCTGGACGACCGGTTCGCCAAGGATCACTCGGCGCCGGCCCGCTACACCATGGAACTGGCGCTGGCCGAGGCCCGCTATCCCCGCGGCGTGCGGATCGACAATGTGGCGACCCGCTATGAGTATGTGCTGACCGCGACCTATGTGCTCAGGGACCAGCCCTCCGGCGCGCTCGCCAGGCAGGGTCAGGTGCGGGTCGAACTCACCTACGACAGCGCCGACCAGCCCTATGCCTCGATCTCGGCCCAGCAGGACGCCCAGGACCGCGCCGCAGACGAGGCCGCCCGCCGCATCGAACTGGAACTGGCGGTCTGGCTCGCCAATGGCGCGAAGGTCGCCGCAAGGTAGGATTCCGCTGGTTTCGTCATGATCCTCAGCAAGCGCCCCGACATCGAGCGGTTCCTGTCGAGGCCTGACCCTTCCGTGCGCGCCACCCTGATCTATGGGCGCGACATGGGCGTGGTTCGTGACCGCGGCCACCAGCTGGCGGCCAAGCTGGTGCCCAATCCCGACGATCCCTTCGACGTCTCGGTCCTCACCGAACAGGATCTGGCCGACGACGCCGGACGGCTGGAGGGCGAGCTGGCCGCGCAGTCGCTGATGGGCGGACGCCGCCTGGTGCGCCTGCGCCTGAGCGGCGAGAAAAGCGCCGCGGACAAGGCCGCCGACAAGCTGGCCGCCGAAGCGCTCACCCGCCATGCCGCCGGCGAACTGAACCCGGACGCCTTCCTGCTGATCGAGGCCGGAAACCTCGGCAAGGATTCCGCTGTCCGGAAGGTGGCCGAGAAGGTCGCGTCCGTCGCCACCATCCCCTGTTACGAGGACGAGCCCGGTGACGTGGCCCGCCTGGTCCGCGAGACCCTGGCCCGGGACAACGTCACCCTCACCCAGGAAGCCCTGTCGCTGTTCGTGGCCCGGATGCCCAAGGAACGCGGCGTGGCGCGCCAGGAGATCGAGCGGTTGGCCCTGTTCCTCGGCCCCGGCAGCGGAATCACCGCCGGCCCCGCCGACCTGGAGCCGTTCCTGGGCGTCGAGCCCGAGGCCTCGCTGTTCGACGCCGCGTCCGACGCCTTTGGCGGTCGGCTGGGCGAGGCGCAGTCGGGCCTGCGCCGCGCCGCGCAGGAGGGCGAGAGCGGCCCGGCGGCGGTCAGGGCGCTGGGCATGCACCTGGCCAAGCTGCGCCGGGTGCTGACCCTGGCCAGGGCCGGCGCCGGCCTGCAGGAAGCCGCCAAGGCCTCCGGCGTGTTCTGGAAACAGGAACGCGAGTTTCTGCGGCAGGCCCGTAGCTGGACGCTGGCCGAGCTGGACCGCATCCAGCCCGAACTTCTGGCCGCCGACCGCGCCTGCAAGACGGCCGGATCGCCTGACCGCCTCATCGCCGAGCGGCTGGCCCTGACCGTGGCCGGTCGTGCGAAGCGTCTCGGGCTCTAGCGCCGGCCGCCGCGCCGTTCTAACCTCCACCATACCGGACTTTGGAAGACGCAAAACCATTGCGCGGCGTCCGGACGTTTGGGAGGCGACGCATGTTCAGGAGTATCCTTTTTGCGGGCGCGCTGGCCGTCCTGGCCACGCAGGCCATGGCGGCGGATCAGGCGCCTCGCCCGGTCACCACCTACAAGGCGCCACGCGCCGCTGACGGCCACGCCAGTCTTGAGGGCGTCTGGACCAACGCGGCGATCACGAGGCTGGAACGCAATGCCCGTCATGGCGCCGACCTGGTCCTGACCGAGGCCCAGGTCCGGAAGATCGAGGACAAGAACAAGGCGCTGATCGACCTGGGAAACCGGCCCACCGATCCCAACGCCAAGGTCACCGACCTGCCGGCCGACTGTTCCGACGGCCGCGGCACCAACTGCAACTACAACGCCGCCTGGACCGATCCCGGCAGCGTGGTGATGCGGGTGCACGGCGAGGGCCGCAACGGCTTCATCACCTCCACCGCCGATGGCCGCGTACCCATGCGCAGGGACATCAAGATCGATCTGTATGGCCGCCGCCCGCCGCCGGGCGTGGCCCAGAACGACAACCCCGAGGGCCGGTCGCTGGGCGAACGCTGCATCCTGTCGTTCGGCACCTCGTCAGGGCCGGTGATGACGCCCGGGCTCTACAACAACACCTACCAGTTCGTGCAGACGAAGGACCAGGTGGCCATCGTGGTGGAGATGGTCCACGACGCCCGCATCGTGCGGCTGGGCTCGAAGCACCGGACAGACGGCGTGCGGCCCTACATGGGTGACTCGATCGGCTGGTGGGAAGGCGACACCCTGGTGGTGGAGACCACCAACTTCCATCCCCTGCAGGTGTTCCGCGGGTCCTCCGACAACCTGAAGGTCACCGAACGCTTCACCCCGGTCTCGGCCACCCGGATGCACTACGGCTTCTGGGTCGAGGACCCCACCGTGTTCAGCCAGCCCTGGGGCGGCGAGTACGAGTTCTCCCGCATCAGCGGGCAGGTCTATGAGTATGCCTGCCACGAGGGCAACTATGGCCTCGCCAACATCCTTTCCGGGGCGCGGGAGGAAGAACGGACGGGCGTGAAGACGGCGCCCACCAATATCGACCAGACCGCCCAGGGCGAAGAGGGCGAGGAAGGCGAGAACTGAGGCCCCCACGGAAAAGGACGGCCGCTTCGCAGCGGCCGCCCTTCCGGTTTCAGCTGATGTCGGGCCTTACGCCGGTTCGGCGCTCGGCCGAGGCGAGATCGGCACCGCCGCCGTGGGCGCGCTGGGGCGCTTGGAGTCGGCTTCGTCGCGGACCGGCGGCACGCCCTTCAGGGCATTGATGATCTCATCGCCGCTCAGGGTCTCGTACTCGAGCAGCGCCTTGGCCAGGGTGTGCAGGTCATCCAGCTTGGTGGTCAGGATGTCGCGGGCCTCTTCCCAGGCGGACTGGGTCAGGCGCTTGACCTCCTCGTCGATCACCTTGGCGGTCTCTTCCGAGACGTTCTGGGTGCGGGCGACGGAGTGGCCCAGGAACACCTCGTCCTGGTTGTCACCGTAGGAGACCATGCCGAGCTTGTCGGAATAGCCCCACTTGGTGACCATGGCCTTGGCCAGCTTGGTCGCCTGATCCAGGTCCGACGAGGCGCCCGAGGTCACCTTGTCCTTGCCGAAGATGATCTCCTCGGCGACCCGGCCACCCATGAGGATGGCGAGGCGCGAGGTCATCTGCTCGAAGCTCATCGAGAACTTGTCCCGCTCGGGCAGCTGCATGACCATACCCAGCGCACGGCCACGCGGGATGATCGTCGCCTTGTGCACCGGATCGGTGGCGGCCACGTTCAGCGCCACCAGGGCGTGACCGCCCTCGTGGTAGGCGGTCAGCTTCTTCTCGTCCTCGGTCATGACCATCGACCGGCGCTCGGCGCCCATCATGACCTTGTCCTTGGCGTCCTCGAAATCGCGCATGGTGACCATGCGGCGGTTCTTGCGGGCGGCCATCAGGGCGGCTTCGTTGACCAGGTTGGCGAGGTCCGCGCCGGAGAAGCCGGGGGTGCCGCGGGCGACAACCTTGACGTCCACGTCTGCGGCCAGCGGCACATTCTTCATGTGAACGCGCAGGATCCGCTCGCGGCCGTTGATGTCAGGATTTGGGACAACGACCTGGCGGTCGAAGCGGCCCGGACGCAGCAGGGCCGGGTCCAGAACGTCGGGACGGTTGGTGGCGGCGATCAGGATGATGCCTTCGTTGGATTCGAAGCCGTCCATCTCGACCAGCAGCTGGTTGAGGGTCTGCTCGCGCTCGTCATTGCCGCCGCCCAGGCCGGCGCCGCGATGGCGGCCGACGGCGTCGATTTCGTCGATGAAGATGATGCAGGGCGCGTTCTTCTTGGCCTGTTCGAACATGTCGCGCACGCGGCTGGCGCCGACGCCCACGAACATCTCGACGAAGTCCGAGCCGGAGATGGTGAAGAACGGCACGCCCGCCTCGCCGGCGATGGCGCGGGCCAGCAGGGTCTTGCCGGTGCCGGGAGGGCCGATCAGCAGGGCGCCCTTGGGGATCTTGCCGCCCAGGCGCTGGAACTTCTGCGGGTCCTTCAGGAAGTCGACGATCTCGACGACCTCTTCCTTGGCCTCTTCCACGCCGGCCACGTCCTCGAAGGTGACGCGGTTCTTGTTCTCGGTGAGCAGCTTGGCCTTGGACTTGCCGAAGCCCATCGCCCCGCGCGCGCCGCCCTGCATCTGGCGCATGAAGAAGATCCACACGCCGATCAGCAGCAGGATCGGCAGGCTCTGCAGCAGGAAGCCCACCAGGGTGAAGCCGCCGGGCGCCTTCACCTTGATGTCCGCGCCCTGCTTCTCGAGACGCTGGACCAGGTCGTCCTGATTGTTCGGCGTGATCGCCGTGTACTTGCGATTGTCCTGCCCGGTAGCCTCGACGTAGGCGCCGCGGATCTCCGCGGATTTCACCTCGCCGGCGTTCACCCGGGAGAGCAGCTGCGAATAGGTGATTTCCTGCTGGCTGTTCGCCCGGCCACCCCCAGCCATCATGCTGTAGAGACCGATCAGGACGACGACGATAACGCCCCAGATCACCATAGTGCGGAGGTTCATGAGAGGACCGTTCCCAAAGAGGCGGTGCGCCTTAGACCCAAGATAGGACGTCGACCGTTGATAGACCACTTATCGCCGGAGCGGCGCGACGGAAGATCGCGCCTGAACCGTAGATACGCAGAAGGGCTGCGCCGGGTTGGCGCAGCCCTTCAAATAAGCATCAATCGTGCCAGCTTTTAGAGCCTGGACCCAATAATCTATCGGGTGACCGGCTTCTTCGGCGCGGCGATCAGGCCTTCGCGCTGGGCGCGCTTGCGGGCGAGCTTGCGGGCCCGGCGCACGGCTTCCGCCTTCTGGCGGGCGCGCTTCTCGGACGGCTTCTCGTAATGCACGTGCCGCTTCATTTCGCGGAACGAGCCCTCACGCTGCATCTTCTTCTTCAGCGCCTTGAGGGCCTGGTCGACGTTGTTGTCGCGAACGAAAATCTGAACCAGGGGTATCTCTCCTGTTGAACGCTAGCCGCCCACCTCGTGCCGGCTAAAAGGCGGCGAGCGTACAAAAATGGATAGCCCGAAGGTTTGACCCCTCAGGTTTGAGCGCGGGCAATTAGCAGATGAGGTGTGCCATGTCCACGCACTCCGCTAGACTGAAACAATGATCCCGCAAGACTCTGACTGGGCGACGACGACCGAGCAGGCCCTGCTCGACGAGTCATTGAAGCTCGCCCCCATCCACGGCTGGACTCAGCGCACCGTCACCCTGGCCGGAAAGGCGCTTGGCCTGTCGCCCGGCGAGACGGAACTGCTGATTCCGCACGGCCCCGCCGACCTGGCCGCCCTGCTGTCCCGGCGCCATGACGACCGGGCGCTGGCGGCGCTGGCCGAGGTCCACGCCTCGAACCTCAAGATCCGCGAGCGCATCCGTCGGGCCGTGGAGGCGCGGCTGGACGCGGCGGCTTCCGACGAGCCGGCGCTGCGCCGCTGGTCGGGCTACCTCTCCCTGCCGCAGAACATGGCGCTGGCCGCCCGCCTGACCTGGGACAGCGCCGACGTTCTGTGGCGCTGGGCCGGTGACACCGCCACCGACGAGAACCACTACACAAAGCGTGTCCTGCTGGCCGGCATCCTCTCCGGCGCGGGCGCGATCCGCATGTCGACGGGCCGCAAGGCTGCGCTGGAGTTCGTGGACCGCCGCATCGACAACGTCATGGCCTTCGAGAAGTGGAAGGCGACGACCAGCTTCAGGCCCAGCGAGATCGCCACGCGGTTCGCCGAGGCCCTGGGTCGCGCGCGGTATCCGTCAGCCTGACCTTTTCCCTCCCTTAATGGGGAGGGACAGGGCGCGAAGCGCTCAGGGTGGGGAAGTGTGGGCCAGCGTGCGGAGCCGGGATCTGATCCCGACTTCCCCACCCTGGCCGCTCGCGCGGCCTGTCCCTCCCCATTAAGGGAGGGGAGAGATCAGAGGGGGTGGAGCTTGTTGACGTGGCCCATCTTGCGGCCGGGCTTGGCGTCGCGCTTGCCGTAGAGGTGGAGGCGGGTGTCGGGCTCGTGGGCAAGCTTCGCCCAGGCGTCGACCTCGTCGCCCAGCAGGTTCAGCATCTCGACCCGGGCGTGCGGCTCCGTCGGACCCAGCGGCCAGCCGGCGACGGCGCGGATGTGCTGCTCGAACTGGTCCACCGCACAGCCGTCCTGGGTCCAGTGGCCGGTGTTGTGCACCCGGGGCGCGATCTCGTTCACCAGCAGGCGGCCGTCCTTCATCTCGAACAGCTCGATGCCGATGACGCCGACGTAGTTCAGGCCGGAGAGGATGCGGGCGGCGATCCGCTCGGCCTGTTCAGCCAGGGCCTGCGAGACGTGGGCGGGGGCCAGGGTGCGCCGCAGGATGCCGCCCTCGTGGTGGTTCTCCGACAGGGGATAGATGGCGGTCGCGCCGTCGCGGCCCCGGGCGGCGATGATCGACAGCTCGCGCACGAAGTCGGCGGGCGCCTCCAGGATCACCGGCCCGCCGCCGAGATCGGCGAAGGCCTTCGCGGCGTCGGCGGGGTGCTCGACCCAGCGCTGGCCCTTGCCGTCATAGCCCTCGCGGCGGGTCTTCATCAGCACCGGCGCGCCCATCTGCGCCGTCGCGGCCACGGCCTCCTCGGCGGTGTCGGCGGACGAATAGGCCACGGTCGGCGCGCCGCTGGCGTTGAGGAACTGCTTCTCGGCGACCCGGTCCTGGGCGACGGCGAGCGCCTCCGGCCCCGGCGCAACCTCGACACCGAGCCGCTGCAGGATCAGCACGGAATCGGCCGGGACGTTCTCGAACTCGTAGGTGACGACAGCGGCGACGGCGGCCAGCGTCTCCAGGGCGTCAGGGTCGGCATAGGGTCCGACGATGGTGTGGGCGGCCACGCGTCCGGCGGGGCTGTCGGCGTCGCGCTCCAGCACCGCCACATCAAAGCCCAGGCGGGCGGCGGCCAGGGCAAGCATGCGGCCCAGTTGCCCGCCGCCGAGGATGCCAAGGGTGGAGCCGGGAGGAAGCGGAAGCTCGGACATTGGGCCCTACTCTATTCCACCGCCTCGGAGACGCTGGCGGTCTGGTTCGCGGCGAAGGCGGCGACGCGCCCGGCGAGGTCGGCGTCGGAGAGCGCCAGGATGCGGGCGGCCATCAGGCCGGCGTTCTTCGCCCCAGCCTCGCCGATGGCCAGGGTTCCGACCGGAATGCCGCCGGGCATCTGGACGATGGAGAGCAGGCTGTCCATGCCCTTCAGCGCCTTCGACTCGATGGGCACGCCCAGGACCGGCAGGTCGGTGAGCGAGGCGGTCATGCCCGGCAGATGCGCGGCGCCGCCGGCCCCGGCGATGATCACCTTGAACCCGGCCGCCTTCGCGCCCCTGGCGAATTCATACATGCGCTCGGGCGTACGGTGGGCCGAGACCACCTTGGCCTCATAGGCCACGCCCAGGCCGTCCAGCATCTCTGCGGCAAAACGCAGCACAGGCCAGTCGGACCGGCTGCCCATGATGATGGCGACGGACGCGCTCATGCGTGCTGTTTCCTGTTGGGGGGCCCCGGAAGGCGGCGGAGTATAGGCGCCGCCTTTGCGCACACAACCGACGCCGGTTAGATTCCCTTAACCGCATTGGCGTCGAATGCCGTTAACTTTTCGGGGATGTCCATGAAGGTCACCGGCGCAGGCAATCCACCGGTCAGCGGCGTCAGCCGTCGCGGCGCGGCCTCGGCGGCCTCGGCCGGGTCGACGGCGACGGCGCGCAAGACCGACAGCGTCGCCTTCCTCGGCGTCCCGGCGGCGGAGATGACGCCGGCGGTGCAGGCGGCCATCCAGTCCCTGCTGAGCGAGCTGGACGAGCTACGCAACGAGGTGGGCCGGCTGAAGGGCCGGCTGCAGGCCGCCGAGGACCTGGCCGATCGCGACGCGCTCACCCCGCTCCTGAACCGGCGCGGTTTCCTGCGTGAGCTCGCCCGGGCGCGAACCTTCGCCCAGCGGTACGGCTCTCCGGCCAGCCTGGTCTATTTCGATCTCGACGGGTTCAAGGCGATCAACGACCGCCACGGCCACGCCGCCGGCGACTCAGCGCTGAAGACGGTGGCCGACCGGCTGCTGGCCAACATCCGCGAGAGCGACATCGTCGGGCGGATGGGCGGCGACGAGTTCGCCCTGGTGCTGGTCCAGGCCGATCAGGCGACCGCCGAGGCCAAGGCCGCGGCTCTGGCCGACGCCGTGCAGCGCGAGCCCGTGGCCTTCGAGGGTGGCACCGCCCGGATCGGCATCAGCTACGGCGTCCGCGAGATCGCGCCCGACGCCGAGCCCGAGGCGCTGATCGCCCAGGCCGACGCCGCCATGTTCGCCGCCAAGCGGCAGCGCAAGGCGGGGTAATCGGTACTGGGTGCCGACGCTAGGCGATGATGTCCGGGGTCAGGAAGTCCTCGACGCGGCTGATCTCGTCCTTCAGGGCCAGCTTCTTGCGCTTCAGACGGCCGATGATGACCAGGTCCGGCAGCGGGGTGTTGGAGAGTGCGTGGATCGCCGCGTCCAGGTCGCCGTGATCCTGGCGCAGTTCGGCCAGGCGGGCCTCAAGGGCCTCGTCGGTGAAGGTCGAGTAGTCGATCATCCGCGGTCGATCCTAGCCCAGCGCCGCGGCGAGTTCAGCCAGGGCGTTCGCGGGCGCCGGCCTGCCCCAGGCCGCGGACGCCGCCTCGAGCGCCTCCAGGGCGTGCGCGCCGCCGCCCCGGTGGGCCATGGCGTCGAGGGTCTCCATCAGCAGGCGCTCGGCGGCCAGTTCGAGGCCCTTCACCTCCTCGCGCAGGGACTCGCGCGCGTGATCGGCAAAGGGCGGCAGGGCGGGCTTCAACGCCCGGCGCACGGCCCGTAGCGGAACCAGGGCGGTGGCGTCCCAGTCCCGCGCCGCCTGCGCCGCCCGGGCCAGCAGTTCCGGATCCTTCGCCTCGGCATGGACCGCCCACAACAGGAACGAGGTGTTCTGGCCATGCTCGTCCTGCAGGGCCAGCGCCGCCTGCGGCACGCCCGGCCGGCTGTAGGCGTCCAGCGCCCATTCCCAGATCGCCATGATCAGCCCTCGTCCTTCTGGCCCGAACGGATCGGACCGATATCCTCGCCCCAGCGCTTCACCGGCCGCCAGGCAAGGCCGAACAGGTCCAGCGCCCGGCCCACCGACTGGTCGACCATCTCGTCCATCGACAGCGGCTTCGCATAGAAGGCCGGCAGCGGCGGGGCGATCACAGCGCCCATCTCCGACAGTTTCACCATGGTGCGCAGGTGACCCAGGTGCAGGGGCGTCTCGCGCACCATCAGCACCAGGGTCCGGCGTTCCTTCAGGGTCACGTCTGCGGCGCGGGTCAGCAGCGAGGCGGTCACGCCGGTGGCGATCTCGCTCATGGTCCGCACCGAGCAGGGGGCGACGATCATGCCCAGCGTCTGGAACGAGCCCGAGGCGATGGATGCGCCCACGTCACCCACCTTGTGCGCCACATCGGCGCGGGCCTGGACATCGGCGATGGAGAGGTCGGTTTCCTGGGCCAGCGTCAGCCCCGCCGAGCGGCTCATCACCAGATGGCTCTCGACGCCCAGCTCACGACAGGCGTCAAGCGCGCGCAGGCCGTAGGCGACGCCCGAGGCGCCCGAAAGTCCCACGATCAGCCGCGGCCTATCCGTGCCGGTCATGCTTGGCGGTCCCCAACTCGGCGGCGGGAGGATGCTCCAACCCGGCCGCGCGCAAACATATGTGATCTGACAGCCGCGGGAAGCAGGCGTTTAATCCGGACTCGTCCAACAGCAGGAGCCTTCCGCTATGGCGCTAGATGCCCGGATTCGTGAACTCGGATCTCGTCACCAGTCCCTCGAACAGGCCATTCAGGACGAAATGCGCAGGCCCAGCGCAGACGCTCTCCGACTCCGGGAACTCAAGCGGCAGAAGCTCAGGCTCAAGGAAGAGATCGAGACGCTGCGAGGCCGGCTGCACTAGGTCGTTCCCTCCCCGGATGTGGGGAGGGTCGACGCCCTCTGGCGCGAGGGATGGAGAAACAGGGGTCAGGCGCCAGGCCTGATCGTGAATTCCCCACCCTGAGCGCTTCGCGCTCTGTCCCTCCCCACGACGGGGAGGGCAAGGCGGGCTAGTCCTCGTCGCCTTCGTCGTCGTAGGCGGGCTCGGGAGCCTCGTCGGGCTCCACGACACCGGTCTCTGAGGCCGGACGCAGGGTCGCGCCTTCAGGCTCGACCTCGCCGCGGCGCGCGGCTTCCTTAGACTTCTTGTCGGCCGCCTTGCGGACCACGGCGTCAAGTTCGAGCTGGGTGGCAAGACCCAGCGTCACCGGGTCGACCGGCTTGATGTTGGCCGAGTTCCAGTGCGTGCGGTTGCGCACCTGATCGATGGTGGCCTTGGTGGTGCCCAGCAGGCGGGCCAGCTGGCTGTCGGCCACTTCCGGATGGTTGCGGATGAACCAGGCGATGGCGTCCGGACGATCCTGGCGGCGCGACACCGGGGTGTAGCGCGGAGCCTTCTTCACCGGCTTGAGCAGTTCGGCGTGACGGCTCTTCTGGGCCTTCATCCGGTACTTCTCGTTCTTCTCGGCCGCGTCCAGCTCGTCGCGCGAGAGCTGGCCGTTGGCGATCGGGTCGGCGCCGCGGATGTCGCGCGCCACTTCGCCATCGGCGATGCCCTTCACCTCCAGCGGGTGGAGTTCGCAGAAATCGGCGATCTGCTCGAAGGTGAGCGAGGTGTTGTCCACCAGCCAGACGGCGGTCGCCTTGGGCATCAGGATGTTTGTCATGGCGGTTCTTCGCGAAGTCCTGGAAACGAAGGCGCCCGGC
>CAUJHW010000179.1 GCA_963205005.1 Pseudomonadota bacterium | reverse complement strand
CAACAACAACCCGACCGGCGTGAACGTGAAGTCCAAGGAGGACACCGTTCCCTTCCACCCGTACTATACGGTGAAGGACGGCTTCGCGATTGCGATCTTCCTGATGCTCTACATGAGCTTCGTCTTCTTCAACCCGAACGCCCTGGGCGACGCGGTGAACTATGTTCCCGCCAACCCGCTGGTGACCCCGGCCCACATCGTTCCGGAATGGTACCTGCTGCCGTTCTACGCGATCCTGCGGGCGGTTCCGGACAAGCTGATGGGCGTGCTGCTGATGTTCGGCGCCATCGCCGCCATCTTCCTGCTGCCCTGGCTCGACACCTCGAAGGTGCGCTCCATGCGCTACCGCCCGACCGCGCGCCTTTACTTCTTCATCTTCGTGCTTGTCGCGCTGGTGCTGGGCTACTGCGGCGGCCAGCTGCCGGATGACCCGGTGATCCCGGGCGTCTCGGGCCTGAAGTTCATCGACTCCGACATCAACAGCTTCGTCTGGCTGAGCCGGATCGCGACCCTCTACTACTTCGCCTACTTCTTCGTGATCCTGCCGGTCCTGGGCCTGACGGAAACGCCGCTGCCCGTGCCGGAATCGATCTCCGAACCTGTCCTGTCACATCCCGCCACGACGCCTGCGGGCGCTGCGGCGTCGCCTGAAAAGAGGGGCTGAGATGCTGCGCAAGGTTATAGCGCTCGCGGCCCTGGGCCTCGCCTTCGTCGGCGGCCCGGCATCCGCAGCCTCCGAGCCGGAGGAGCCGAAGTCCGTCGCGTGGTCGTTCGCCGGCCCGTTCGGGAAGTTCGACACCGCTCAGGTGCAGCGCGGCTACAAGGTCTATCGGGAGGTCTGCGCGGCCTGCCACTCGATGGACCTGATGTACTTCCGGAACCTGGGTCAGAAGAGCGGACCGTTCTTCGATCCCGAATATCCGAACCCGACCGAGAACCCCTATGTGAAGGCGCTCGCCAAGGACATCCAGGTCAACGACATCGACCAGGAGACCGGCGACACCATCCAGCGGGCAGCGACTGCGGCGGACAAGTTCCCCTCGCCTTTCCCGAACGAGGCGGCCGCCCGCGCGTCGAACGGCGGCGCCCTTCCGCCGGACCTGTCGGTCATCGTCAAGGCCCGCGAAGGCGGGGCTGACTACATCTATTCGATCCTCGTGGGCTATGAGACTCCGCCTCCGGGGCTCAAGGTCGCGCCTGGCCAGTACTACAACCCCTACATGGCCGGCGATCTGGCGGCTTACTGGACCGGCAAGGGCCATGCGCCGAAGGGCGGCTTCATCGCCATGCCGCCGCCGCTGGCCGACGGCAAGGTGACCTTCGAAGACGGCAAGGCCTCGACGGTGGACCAGCAGGCGAAGGACGTCTCGGCGTTCCTGGCCTGGGCCTCGGACCCCAAGCAGACCGAGCGCAAGCAGTTCGGCCTGGGCGCCATGATCTACCTGCTGATCTTCACCGCCCTGCTGTGGTTCAGCTACAAGCGCGTCTGGCGCAACGTCGCCCACTAGGCGGCGGTCCGGCACGAGACTTCTGAAGGCCCCCGGAGCGATCCGGGGGCCTTTTCCGTTGGGGGTTCAGTTGGCCGGCGCGACGACCAGCCGGCCGGCGGGGAAGTCGAAGCGCAGGCGAAAATGGGCCAGGACCAGCCCGCCCAGCACGCCCACCACCTCGCCCTCGGGCTTCATCAGGCCGGCGGCCACGTCGCGGCCGACGGCGCCGGCGAAGCGGACCTGCGGCAGGCGGGCCAGCCATACGCCCTGGGGGTAGAGTTCCTCGGGGCGCGTCACCCCCGGCGTCCCGGCCAGGTCGTCGGCCAGCCGGACCGGCGCATTGGCGCCCGTGGCGATGACGAAGGGCCCGCTGACCTCGTGGGCGTCGTCGGACGCCGCGGCGAGCGTCGTCGGGCGGCCAAGGTCCCAGGCGAGGTCGAGGCCGCGGCCCGCGAACCTGGGCGCCTGCGCGGACGTTGAGACGCGGACCCGGCAGGGCGCGAACCGGACGTCGACCACGAAGGTCTTCAGCGCGTCCGCGCCGATCACGCCGGCGACCGGGGTCGGCAGGTTCCAGGTGCGCACGTCCAGGTCGACGACCTTCAGCGGCAGTGTCGCGACGCT
Organism: Pseudomonadota bacterium; assembly: GCA_963205005.1. Taxonomy (GTDB): domain Bacteria; phylum Pseudomonadota; class Alphaproteobacteria; order Caulobacterales; family Caulobacteraceae; genus Phenylobacterium. Next base: position 7,455 of record CAUJHW010000179.1, on the reverse strand, counting down.
CTGGCCCGCCAGCCGCACCTCGCCGGAAAGGTCGGTCCCGACAATGCCTTCGGTCTCGGCCCGGGTCTGGTGAAGGGCGCTCTGGGCGGTCCCGGTGTCGAGGATGTAGTCGCCGCCGATCCCGGCCACCTCGGCCGGAACGACCACAACTCCGGCCTCGAAGCGGCAGGCGATCTCTCCCGCCGCCGCCGGCGCGGCCGCGGCGGCCCACAGGGCGGCGGACAGGGAGGTGAGACTCAGGCGGGCCACGACCCAGCATAGCGCGGGATCGGCGCTTTCGGCCTTACGCTTGCCCAACCGCCTCCCCTATATCGGGGCATGGCTCACACACCCGCCTGGCGGACCTTCCGCCGCACCCAGGACCTCACCGTGCTGACGGCGGTGTTGATCTATGCCGGCGCCGTGCTCCACGCCTTCGCGCGGCTGCCGGGCGACCGATCGCTGATCGTCCAGCGCACACTGCTGTGGCCGGCGATGTTCCTGGTCATAACCCTGGCCCTGCCGCTGCTGGTGGGGGCCATCAAGCGGCCGCTGGCGCGTTATGTCTGGACCAGCTTCAAGGCCGGGTTCGGCCAGACGGTCCCCTCGGTGCTTTCAGGCGTGCTGCTGCTGGGGAGCGCCGCGGCCTTCATGTACTGGCAGATCAATGGCGCGGCCCAAGGCGGACGCTATCCGGCGGGCGTGTTCTCGGGCTACGGCGCCGGCATCGGCATCCTGGCGGCCCAGGCCATCCTGGTGCGGGTGCTTCAGGTCGATCCGGTGGCGCGCAAGGAGATCGAGGTTCCTGAGGGGTAGGGCTGCTGCCCAAACGCCCATCCGGGCGCCGGGACCCGGACGGAATAGCGCTCAGGCGCGGTCCACGTCCGCCGAACGCATCCGTCAGCTCTCCCGCCTTGAGAGCCGGGTCCCGGCATTCGCCGGGATGCGCGGAGAGGGATCGTCCACGAACCGTGACAGATCACATCTCGCTGCGGACGCCGCTGTTGCGGGAGAACAGCTGCAGGGTGCGCAGGTGAGACAGACGGGCGCTGTCGGCGTTGAAGCCGTTGGGGGCCACGAAGGCGTGGCCGGCCTCGTACATGAACACGGGCAGGTCGGGATGGGTCTCGCGGATGGCTGCGACGGCCGTGGGCGGGATCAGCTCGTCGGTCTTGCCCAGGTGCAGGATGGTCGGGACTTTCGGGGTCTCGGTCACGTAGTCGACGATCTGGCCGCCGTAGAAGGACGAGACGGCCGCCAGGCCCTCGCACCGCGACGCCGCCAGCCAGGCCACCGTGCCGCCGAAGCAGAAGCCCATGGCGAAGACGGGCGGGGCGAGCGCGTCGATGGCGGCCTGGACCACGTCCAGCACGTCCGCGCCCCAGTGGGTCGCCTCGGCCCAGCCGTTCTGGCGCGCGTACAGGGCCGGGTCGGTGTCCCGCTCGGCGAAACCGTGGCCGAAGCGGTCGAACAGGCTGGGGACCAGCACCTCGTAGCCGTCATGGGCGTAGCTGTCGGCCAAGGCGCGCAGGTGCGGGGTCACCCCCCAGATGGCGTGGCAGATCACCAGCCCGCCGCGCCGCGCATCGGAGACCGGCGCGCGGTAGGCGTCGAAGGCGAACCCGTCCTTCGCGCTGCGGAGCTGGACGGTCTCGCCCAACGGATCAGGCCTTGTCGAACAGCTCGAGCGTCCGGTGGCGGGCGAGGTCGGCGGCCTCGGCGCTGTAGCGTTCCGGGCTCTCGTTGTTGAAGCCGTGGCCGGCGCCTTCGTAGATGTAGACCGGCACGGCGTCGCCGTGATGCTGGGCGATGGCCGCGGCCACGTCGTCGGCCGGGATGCCGGCGTCGGTTCGGCCCAGGTTGATGATGGTGGGGCACTTCGGCGTCAGGGCCGCGTTGGCCTGCACCATCGAGCCATAGTAGCTGGACGCCGAGGCGATACCGTCGAGCTGGCAGGCCGCGAGCCAGGTCAGCGAGCCGCCGTAGCAGTAGCCGACGACGTGGACCTTGCCGCCGTGCCTGGCCAGGAAGTCGCGGCAGGCGGCGATGTCGCCCAGCGCCTGCTCCAGCGGCGTGGCGCGGGCCTTTTCGATGCCCGCCTTGATGCCGGCGTCGTCGTGCTCGGCGTGGAAGTCGCGCTGCAGGCGGTCGAACATGGCGGGCGCGATCGCCTCGTAGCCCATCTTGGCCCAGCGCTCGACGTCGGCGCGGACGTGGCGGTCGATGCCGAAGATCTCCTGGATGACGATCACGCCGCCCTTGTGGGGGGTGAAGGCCTGTTCGTGATAGGCGCTGAACTCGAAGCCGTCGGCGCCGGCCAGGGTGATCGTTTCGGCCATCTCACTACCTCCAGGATGGGGTCAGACGTTGAAGCGGAAGTTCATCACGTCGCCGTCCTGAACGACATACTCCTTGCCTTCCTGGCGGAACTTTCCGGCCTCGCGGGCGCCGGCTTCACCCTTGAGGCGGATGTAGTCGTCGTAGGCGATGGTCTCGGCGCGGATGAAGCCCTTCTCGAAGTCGGTGTGGATCACGCCGGCCGCCTGCGGGGCGGTGTCGCCCTTGTGAATGGTCCAGGCGCGGGCCTCCTTGGGGCCGACCGTGAAGTAGGTCTGCAGGCCGAGCAGGTGATAGGCCTCGCGGATCAGCTTGTTCAGGCCGGGCTCGGTGAGGCCCAGGGTTTCCAGGAACTCCACGCGCTCGGCGGGATCGAGCAGGGCGATCTCGCTCTCGATCTGGGCCGAGATCGCCACGTGGTCGGCGCCGTCGCGGGCGGCGCGTTCGGCCACGGACCGGGACATGTCGTTGCCCTCGGCGGCCGAGGCCTCGTCCACGTTGGAGACGTAGAGTGCGGGCTTGGAGGTCAGCAGCTGCAGCATCCGCCATGCCTTGTCGTCCTCGGCGGACACCTTGACGGTGCGGGCCGGGCGGCCGGCGTTCAGTTCGGCCAGGGCCGCCTGGACGAGGCGCAGCGTCTGGGCGCTCTCCTTGTCGCCAGTCTTGGCGCGCTTCTCCAGGTTGACGACCCGCTTCTCCAGGCTCTCGAGATCGGCAAGCATCAGCTCGGTCTCGATGGTCTCCAGATCGGCGAGGGGGTCGACCTTGCCCTCGACGTGGGTGATGTCGTCGTCGATGAAGCAGCGGGTGACGAAGGCCACGGCGTCGCAGTCGCGGATGTTGGCCAGGAACTGGTTGCCCAGGCCTTCGCCCTTGGAGGCGCCGCGCACCAGGCCGGCGATGTCCACGAAGTTGATCCGGGCCGGGATGATCTCCTTGGAGGGGATGACCGTCGCCAGCGCCTCGAGGCGCGGCTCGGGCACGGCCACATCGCCGGTGTTGGGCTCGATGGTGCAGAACGGATAGTTCGCGGCCTGGGCCGCGGCGGTCTGGGTGAGCGCGTTGAACAGGGTCGATTTGCCTACGTTGGGCAGGCCGACGATGGCGACTTTGAGGGCCATGAAGCAGCAGTTCCTAGATTGAGGCGCGCCACCTAGCACGCGGGGGCGTTCGCGCGAAGCCGGGGCGTCGGTGGTCCCGTCTCGGCGCGCCCGCGGGACCGTGATACGGCGGTCGGCAAAGGGAGAAACACGACCATGAGCTTCGACACGCCCCTGACCCTGCGCGGCCCCCTGCGTCAGCCGCGCCAGATGCTGGCCGACCAGGAATACGGCGGGCACGCCTCGATCCATGACGACGCCATGGCCGAGAAGCTGGGCTTCCGCGCCGGGCCGATCGAGGGGCCGACCCACTTCAGCCTGTTCCCGCCGCTGCTGGCGAAGATCTGGGGCCAGGCCTGGTTCGAGCGCGGCTGCATCTCGGCGCACTACCAGAACATGGTGGTCGAGGGCGAAGAGGTGCGCGCCTATGCCGAGGTTCCCGCCGAGGGCGCAACCTCCACCCGGGTCTGGGCCGAGAAGGCCGACGGGACCCCGGTGCTGGAGGCCAGCGCCAGCCTGACGCCCAACGCCGCGCCGACCCTGCTGGAAACCCGCATGGCCGCCCTGCGGCCGCCGGAGAAGCTGCTGATCCTGGAGGACCTGGCGGTCGGGATGACCGGCGCCGCCGAGGAGCGGGTGCGGATGGACCCCGACCAGCACATGGGGGCGCTGTATCCCTTCAGCCTGAACCAGAAGCTGTCGGCGATCACCGAGACCTCGCCCTGGTACTCCGACGGGGCGGCCTCGCCCTGGGGCCGGGCGATCATCCCGCTGGAGATGATCAGCGTGCTGGCTGAATACTCCAGCCACCAGGCCAAATTTCCGGTGAAGGGCCCGGCCGTGGGCCTGTTCGCCGATCAGGAGATCCGGCTGATCGACGGGCCGCTGTTCGTGGGCGAGGATTATGTGATCCGCCGCGAGATCGCCGCCCTGGCCGAGAGCAAGCGCACGGAGTCGTACTGGGTGCGCACGCGCATATTCGACGCCTCGGGGACGCGGCAGGTGGCGGAGATGCTGCTGAACCACGCGTCGCTGAAAGCGTCCTACGCGGGGTATGCGGAGGCGGGGTAGAGCGCCCGGACGGGAACTCGCCCCTTTGGGGAATGTGATTGCGGCCAAGGTGGCGAAGGCGTTGCGTGAAGGCGCAGGCAGCCCCGATCACCGTGGTCGTTGGCGCTTCGCGTCTCTGGGGTAGAGTTCCATGCGGAAAATGACATTCCTTGCCGCCGTAGCGGCGTTCGCGCTGGCCGCGGGCGCTTCGCAGGCGGCGCTGCTGACCACGGACGCCGGCTATACCGGCCCGGACCTGGACCTCAGCGGCTATGACAACGGCAGCTACAACTTCACGTTCGGCCCCGTCACGGTCGGCGAGTTCACCTTCACCCGGTCGAACACGACGACCAACACCGGTCAGGGCGCCGTGGTCGGTCAGGGCAGCTACGGCCTTGCCGCGAACGGCAATTTCGGTGGTGATGCGGTCTACATCGGCCTCGACGGCGGCCAGGGATATGGCTACCTGCAGGGCCTGATGGCCTACAGCCAGATGGGCTTCTTCTTCAACTATGCGCCGGGCTTCGGCGATGCGCCGACCATCGCGGCGCTGGATGCCATGGGCGGTGTCCTGGAGACCTACGACCTGTCGGTCGACGCCCCGATCTCCACGCCCGGCGGCTTCAACGCCTTCCAGTTCCGTGGCATCTCGCGCGCCTCGGCCGACATCTACGGCTTCCGGTTCGGTGGGTCCTATCTGCTGGCGACCGGGACAGCCACGGGCGTCGTAACGGGTGGCGTGCCGGAACCGGCGACCTGGGCGATGATGATCCTGGGCTTTGGCGCGGCCGGTTCGATGATCCGCCGTCGTCGGACGGTCACCGCCTAGACCCGAACCTTCGGCGCCCCGTCCCGGGATCCCCGGGGCGGCGGCTGCCGGACTCAGTTTTCCGACAGCGCCCGGGCGGCGAGGTCGCGCCAGTGGCGGGCCTCCCGCTGGAACTGGCCCTTCAGCTTGGCCAGGCGCTTGTCCATTTCGGTGACCGCGTCCCGGGCCTCGGCGCGTCGACCGTTTCGGGCCATGAAGGCCGCGTAGCGCGCCAGTCCCTCAAAGCCGGGCATCCGCTGTGACGCCCACTCGAAGGCCGTGTCGGCCTCGGCGATGCGGCCCAGGCCCTCATAGGCGCGACCCAGGGCCACCGCCGTAGAGGGCGAGCGGGCTTCGGGGTCATCTCCCATCCGTTCCAGCACCGCCAGGGCGTCGCCCGGCCGGTCCAGTTCCAGCAGCGCCTTGGCGCGGCCGAGCAGCAGGGCGGGGTCCTCGGCGTGGATGCCCTGGGCGGCCTGGGCATAGAGCGCCTCGGCCTCGTCATGCTTGCCGAGCGCGGCGGCGGCGGCGGCCAGCCGCGACTGGTTGCGCACGGTGGGCGTGTCCTCACATGCGGCCTTGGCCTCGCGATACTCGCGGGTGGGGTCCAGGCTCTCGCGGGCGGCCTGGCTGAGCTTGCGGGCGGTGGAGCCGCCGAAGATGTCCGGCAGGACGTGGACGATGGCGTAGACCACGCCGCCCAGCGGCTGGAACATCAGGATGATGAAAAGCCAGTACATCTCGCGGCCGGTGCGCACGACGTGGACTGCCAGCAGGATGGAGAACAGCAGCGACAGGGCCAGGAGGCCAAGGGGCATGTTCATCATCGTCAGTCTCCCCGCGCCAGCTTGCGTGGATCCAGCTTCTCGGCCGGCGCCAGGCGCATGACCTCGGTCTGGTACTTTTCGTCCTCGCCGGCGGCCAGCAGGGGGGCTGCGTCGGCGCAGGCCTGCAGCAGCGGCTCGACCCACTTCATGTCGGCCTTGTGGAAGTCGGAGAGGACGTGGCCGTGGACCAGGGCCTTGTCGCCCGGGTGGCCCGTACCGAGGCGGGCGCGGCGGAAATGCGGGCCGATGGCGGCGGTGATCGAGCGGACCCCGTTGTTGCCCGCGGCCCCGCCGCCGGCCTTCATCCGGAACCGGCCGGGGGCCAGGTCGATCTCGTCGTAGAACACCACGAGGCTCTCGGCGGGATCGAGCTTGAAGAACTTGATCGCCTGGCCGACCGCGCGGCCGCTCTCGTTGTAGTAGCCCTTGGGCTTGATCAGCAGCGTGCGGACCTTGCCGCCCGGGGTCGGGATCTCGCCCTCGCTGACATGGGCGTCGAAACGCGAACGCGCCGCGGGGAAGTCCCAGCGGCGCGCGATCTCGTCAACGGCCATGAAGCCGATGTTGTGGCGGTTCTTCGCGTAGGTGGGCCCGGGATTTCCCAGGCCGGCGATGAGCAGCATCGAGTCCCCAGGGTCGGGGAGGGCGGAGCCTTAGGCCTCGCCGCCCTCGGCTTCACCGTCCGTCGTGCCCGTCTTCGACATCGCGACCGAGGCCACGACCACGTCGCCGTCCAGGGCAGGCGTCACGCCGGCCGGGAGCTTCAGGTCGGAGACGCGGACCGAATCGCCGATGTCGAGGCCGGTCAGGTCGATCATGACCTCGTCCGGGATCGAGTCGGCGTGGCAGGCGAGCGTCACGGCGTGCAGGATCACGCTCAGCGTGCCGCCGCGCTTCAGGCCGGGCGAGGCTTCCTCGTTGGCGAAGTGTACGGTCACGTCGATCTTGATCTGCTGGTGCTCGTCGACCCGGTACAGGTCGAAGTGCCACGGCTCGTCGGTGACCGGATGCATGTCGACCGCCTTGGCGATGACCGGCTGGGTCTCGTCGCCGTACTTCAGGGTCACCAGGTGGCCCAGGAGCTTGCCGGTGTAGAGCGCCTTGCGGAACTCGTTGGCCCGCACCGAGATCGCCACGGGATCCTTGGCCCCGCCGTAGAGAACGCCCGGGACCTTGCCCGCGCGGCGGGTGTCACGCGCGCCACCGGTGCCGGTACGCTCACGCACTTCAACGTTCAAAACGATATCGGCCATGGCCTTGCCTCAAAACGAAGCCGCCGCGCGACGCGCGCGCGGCGGGGAATTCACAGACCCATCGGGTCGAAAGGGTGCGCGTAGATACACAAAAGGTCCCG
>CAUJHW010000178.1 GCA_963205005.1 Pseudomonadota bacterium | reverse complement strand
ATTGAACTCGGCGTTCGAAACAGCCTTGGTGATCTGGCCCAGCAGCGACTTGAACTCATCGTTCAGAGCCGTGCGGCTGGTGGAGTCGAGACCCGCGTCAGCGGCGGCCAGAGCCTTTTCCTTCATCTGCAGGAGCAGATCGGACACGCTTTCACCGGCGGAGATCGCGACTTCCACGGTCGACTGACCGCGCTGCAGCGATTCCCGGACGGAGTTCAGGGCGTTGGACGAAGCCCGCTGGTTCTGGGCGATGGCCCAGATGGCGCCGTTGTCCCGGGCGTTGGCGACCTTCTTGCCGGTGTTGATCCGCGACTGGGTCGTCTCAAGTTCGGAGTTGGTCTTGTTGAGGTTCTGCAGGGCGACCATCGCGCCCACGTTGGTGTTCACCGAATTCATCGGGTAGGTCCTTTTCTCAGGGACCGACCGTCGTTCTGACAGCCGGAGGCGTTTTGCCCACGGCTAAGGCAGCAATTGACGCGCCAGCGGCGCAGTAAGGTTCTGAAGGGTCAAGTTTTTGTAATTGCAGCGTTATAGGCCCGTTAGGGTTGCTGCCGCCCGGCAACAATTGCCTAGCCCCAAGGTCTTGGCGGCAAGAATTGCCGGCCAAGACCGGCAATATCGGCCTACCGCGCAAAAGGCTGCCGGGCGGGACAGAGCCCGCCCGGCGTCACGACTTATCGGAACAGGCCCAGCAGGATCGTGGACGACTGGTTGGCGATCGAGAGCGCCTGGACACCGAGCTGCTGCTTCGTCTGCAGAGCCTGGAGTTTCGCGCTTTCCTTCGCCAGATCGGCGTCTACGAGGTTACCCACACCGGCATCGACCGTGTCCTGAAGCTTGTTGATAAAGTTCAGGTGCCCTCCCAGCGCCTTCGCACCCGTACCGAGCTTCGACAGCTTGCTCGAAACGGTGGTGATGGCGGTGTTCACGAGGCCGATGGCCGTGGAGGCCAGCGTCTTCGTGCTGATCGAGCTGGTCGCGATCGCCAGGGCCGTCAACGTCAGGGTCTGGGCGGCCACCGTGATCACCGAGGTCGCATCCGCGTTGGCGAGCGACTTGATGGTCGTGCCAGCCTGCTTCAGCATGTTCCCGCCATTGAACTCGGCGTTCGAAACAGCCTTGGTGATCTGGCCCAGCAGCGACTTGAACTCATCGTTCAGAGCCGTGCGGCTGGTGGAGTCGAGACCCGCGTCGGCGGCGGCCAGAGCCTTTTCCTTCATCTGCAGGAGCAGATCGGAAATGCTCTCCCCGGCGGAGATCGCGACTTCCACGGTCGACTGACCGCGCTGCAGCGATTCCCGGACGGAGTTCAGAGCGTTGGACGTCGCGCGCTGGTTCTGGGCGATAGCCCAGATGGCGCCGTTGTCCTTGGCGTTGGCGACCCGCTTACCGGTGTTGATCCTTGATTGGGTTCTTTCAAGCTCCGAGTTGGTCGTGTTGAGGTTTTGCAGGGCGACCATCGCGCCCACGTTGGTGTTCACCGAATTCATCGGCATGGGGTAGTCCTTCCATTCTGGAATGAGAGATCCGGCTTTTGCCGGTGAGCGACTTTTGCGCCCGCTGGGACGTCGCAAGCCGCGTGCCAGCCGTTCACCATATTTGGCCCCGCCCTCACCGTTGATTTCATGGAGATTTCGGGCGCGCCGGAGCGGCGGGCGGCAAGGCCGCGTTAGCCAAGTTATGCCGCCCGGCAGAACCTGCCCGGACAAGTGCGCAGGCATGAAAAAGGGCCGCGGTATTCCGCGGCCCTCTGTCAGGGTTCGGCTCTGGCGAGATGGATCAGGCGGCCGCCTGGGCTCCCGCCGCCAGGCCCTGCATGATCATCCGGTTGATCTCGATGAGCGGCTCGAAGTCGTCCTCGCGGCGGATCACCAGGCTGGTGTGCTTTCCCACCCAGATGCTCAGCGAAATGATCGAGGCCCGCAAGGCCCTGGGCAGGCCGTTGTCGGGGTTGCCGCAGTCGGATGCGAAGGCCGCCCAGACACGGCGATTCCAGTCGAGCGCGTCGGCGCGACCGCCGACATCCATCGGATCGAGCTTCGACGCCTCGATCAGCGCGCGCGTGACCTGCGCGAACAGGCGGTATTCCGTGTCACGCGGGCTCTCAGCCCGCGTCGCCGCCTGCTGGTAAGCCTGTAGGGACATGCCCCAACCTTTCGTCTTCGTATTCGATGAGTTTCCGGCAGAGCATCAGCGCCTTGTAATACTCGCGCTCCATGCAGTGCCTGGAGATATTGACACAATCAGCCAGGATCCCCGGGTTCTGGATAACCCCCATGAACTCGGTCAGCCGGCGGACGAACTCGTCGTAGAACCGCTGGGCGTTCACCTCGTCGAGGTACATCATCATCACCGGAAAATAGATCCGGCGGGCCGGGGTCTGCACCTCGGCCTCCTGCATGATGTCCTTCTCGCGAAGGACGGACGCCTTGTTCTGCAGGACGAGGACCGCGCGGCGATCTCCATTCTGGACGACGGCCCCGTTGAGTACGAATTTTTCCCCGGGCTTCAGAGACAACTTCAGTGGCAAGTCCGTCTCCCTTTTCGCGCAGCCGACCGCACCATTGCGAATCGAACGACATCACTGTTGCGCATGCCGGCTCCGGGCGCACCCAAGCCTTAAACGCAGCCCGGTTAACGGCCCCTTGCAGCAGTCTCAAAGCAGCAGATGCCACGAGCTTTGGCGCCGGCTTAACGGCGGCTTAAGCATAATCGCCGATCAGGGAACGGCCCAGATCAGGAGTTCTCAATGACGCGCAAGGCGATGATCAACGCCACGTCGAGCCGCGCCCTCCAGAATGCCGCCCTGCCTACACCTCCGAAGCTGGCGATGGGCGACATGGGCGAGGCCGGAGGCAAGGACGCCCTGGCCAGCCTCAACGCCGCCGTCGAGGAACTCAAGGCGCTGGCGATCCAGCCCCTCCTGAGACGCGCCATCCTCGCCCTCAACCGCGAGGATTTCGACACCGGCGGCAAGCTGGCGATCGAGGTGCTGGAGCGGGATGAGGAAAACGGCGTCGCCTGGTACCTCCTCGGGATCGCCCGGGAGCGCGCCGGGGACTTTCCCAGTTCGGTGAAAGCCTACGAGGCCGCCCTGCAGCTGCTGCCCAGCCACGCAGAGGTCGCCAATGACCTGGGCCGCCTGGCCTATCGCATGGGCATGCACGAACAGGCCGAGAAGCTTTTCCGGCACTATGTCGATCACGCGCCGGATCGCCCTGAAGGGGTCAACAACCTGGCCTCGGTGATCCGCGACCGGGGCCGCCGGGGCGAGGCGATCGATTTGCTCAAGACCGCAATCATGTCGCGCCCGGAATCCCACATGCTGTGGAACACCCTGGGCACGATCCTGATCGAGAACGGGGACCTGGAGTCGGCCTTCTCCTTCTTCAGCGAGGCGGTGCGCCTCGATCCCAAGTTCGGCAAGGCCCGCTACAACCTCGGCCAGGTCAAGCTGGGCCTCGGCGACGCCGCCGGCGCCCTGGAAGACTGTGAGGAGGCCCTCAAGCGGGTCGTCACGGCCGACGACCGCGCGATGATGACCCTGGCGCGCAGTTCCTACTGCCTGGCGCTCAGCCGCCTGGGCGAAGGCTGGGACGATTACGAGGCCCGGCTCTCGCCGCAGTTCGCCGACCTCACCAACTTCAACATCGACCGCCCCCGCTGGAAGCCCGGCGACAAGATCAGCGGCAAGACCCTGCTGGTCGTTGGAGAGCAGGGACTGGGCGATGAGGTCCTGTTCGCCAACGTCCTGCCCGACGTGGTCCGGAAGCTGGGTCCGGACGGCAAGCTGCGGATCGCTGTCGAAGGCCGTCTGGTGTCGCTGTTCCAGCGGAGCTTCCCCGACGCCGAGGTGACTGCGCACACCACCCACGTCTGGGCGACGCGGCCGCTCCGCTCCGCCCCCAACACCGATCACGAAACGGTTGACCTCTGGACGCCCATCGGCAGCCTGATGCGCGAGTTCCGCCGCAATCTGGAAGACTTCCCCGGCCCGGCCGTTCCGCCGGCGCGCGAAGGCTTCCTTACCGCCGATCCCAAGCGGGTCGCGCACTGGAAGAAGCTCCTGAAAACGGCGCCGCCCGGGCCGAAGGTCGGACTGCTCTGGAAGAGCCTGATCAGCAAGGACGCCCGCCAGCGCTACTTCTCGCCCTTCGACCAGTGGGCGCCGGTCGTGAAGACGCCCGGGGTCTCGTTCGTGAATCTCCAGTACGGCGACTGCACCGAGGAACTGGCCCGCGCCGAGCGCGACTTCGGCGTGAAGATCTGGAACCCGCCGGGGATCGATCTCAAGAAAGACCTCGACGATGTCGCGGCGCTCTGTTGCGCCATGGATCAGGTCATCGGCTTCTCGAACGCCACCCTGAACCTGGGCGCCGCCTGCGGCGCGCCGACCTGGCTGGTCACAGCGCCCGCAGCGTGGACCCGCCTCGGGACCGACCGCTATCCCTGGTACCCGCAGACGAAGGTCTTCAGCCCCGCCCAGACCGGCGACTGGGGTCCGGTCATGGCGGAGATCAGTGAAGACCTCGCGGCGCTCGTCGCGTCGTACTGAGCCTCCGGGCCGGCTGACCTGAGGAGCGTGCATGACGGTCGCAATTCTGCAGGCACGGATGAGTTCGTCGCGGCTCCCTGGCAAGGTGATGAAGCCCCTCCTGGGGCGGCCGATGATCGAGCGTCAGCTCGAACGACTCCGTCGGTGCGAGACTCTCGACAGAATCATCGTGGCCACCAGCGACGACACCTCCGATGATCCCCTCGCCGCTTACCTGCGCGACATCGGTGTCGAAGTGTTCCGGGGCTCGCTCAGCGACGTGCTCGAACGGTTCCTCGCTGCGGCCAGGACGTTCGGGGTGGAAGGACAGCTGGTGCGGCTCACCGCCGATTGTCCACTGGCCGACCCTGGCGTGATCGACGACTGCGTGCGCCTGCAGACGCAGCTCGGGGTGGACTACGTCTCAAACGGCCGCAAACGGACCTATCCGCACGGCCTGGACGTCGAAGCTTTCGCGCTTGAGGCCCTGAGAGCCGCCGGGCGCGAGGCCACAGACCCTTACGACCACGAGCACGTTACACCCTTCATCTACCGACATCCCGAGCGGTTCACCCTGGCCGACCTTGTCCAGTCCAGGGATGAGAGCCATCTGCGCTGGACCGTGGACCTGCCCGAGGACTTCGACTTCGTCGACCGGGTCTATGCCGCGCTCTATCCGGACAATCCCGCATTCACCTCGGACGACGTGCGGGCCCTGCCCTTCGCCCACTACGGACAGACCTAGGTCAGCATGGACCAGTCGAGCGGCGTGCCGCGGGCGAGATCCCGGCTGGCCGTCCGGTCCAGGACCTCGGGCAGGTGCTTTGGCGGCATGCCGTAGCCCGGCCGTATCGACCGGACATTCTGCGGCGTGAGACGCTCTCCGCGGGCGATGTCGGCGACGACATAGAGCGAGCGCCGATTTCCCCGGTTGGACGCTTCGGAGGGCACTTCGTCGTAGCGCACGGTTCCCAGGGATTCCCAGGCGACCCGGCTCTCGTCGACCAGGGTCTTCAGCTCGTGCGGCTCCAGCGAGAAGTCGGAATCGACCCCGCCTTCAGCCCGGCTGAGGGTGAAGTGCTTCTCGATGAAGCAGGCGCCGAGCGCCACCGCCGCCAGGGAAACGGTCACGCCAAGGGTATGGTCCGAGAGACCGACCACCACGCCATGCTGGTCGGCCAGGTGCTGCAGGGTCCGCAGGTTCATCTCCGAGGCCGGCGCCGGATAGGCGCTGGTGCAGTGGAGCAGGATCACCCCGCCGTCGCCTGCACCCTGCGCCGCCGCCAGGGCCTCGGTGATCTCTGCGGCGGACGCGAGACCAGTCGACATGATCAGCGGCTTGCCCGTGCGCGCGCAAAGTTCGATCAGCGGGATGTCGACCAGTTCGAACGAAGCGATCTTGAAGGCCGGCGCGCCGAGGCTCGAAAGCAGTTCAACCGCGGTCGGATCGAATGGCGAGGAGAAGATGTCGATCCCGATGGACCGCGCGTGTTCGAAGAGACGGCCGTGCCAGTTCCAGGGCGTGTGGGCTTCCTGATAGAGTTCGTAGAGCCGCCGCCCGTCCCAAAGCCCGCCGTGCATCCGGAACTCGGGCCCGTCGTGGTCGATGGTGATGGTGTCGGCCGTGTAGGTCTGCAGCTTGACCGCATCCGCGCCGGCCGCCTTGGCGGCGTCGATCAGCGCCAGGGCGCGGCCGATGTCGCCGTTGTGGTTGCCTGACATCTCCGCGACGATATAGGGCGGCTGGCCGGGGCCGATCTTCCGCCCGCCGATGATAACCTGGGGCTCGCTCATGCCTCTGCTCCGAATTTCTCGCCGCGCAAAATCGCCGGGACAGCCCTGAAGTCGGGCGCGATGGCGTCGGCGGGATAGGCGTCCTCACCCGCGTCGGCGAACCGGCCTGTGAGCACACGGATTGACCGGCACCCGGCCGCCCTGGCCGCCGCCATGTCGTGATCCGGACGGTCTCCGACCACCACGGTGTCCTCGGGCCTCACGCCAAGTCTTCGCGCCGCCTCAAGATAGCATGCCGGATCGGGCTTCGGCGCCTCGTGTTCCCAGCAGTAGAGCACCTCGTCCACACCGCGGGCCACACCGAGCGCCTCGACCTTCCGCCGCTGCATCTGCGCGAGGCCGTCGGTGACGATGGCGGTCCGGTGGTTGCGGGCGACCTCGGCGAGCGCGTCCGCCACCCCCGGCCACAGCGCGATCTCGGGGCGATGATCGCGATAGACCGCGACCAGTTCGGCGATCAGCGCGGCGTCCGGCGTCACACCCGCCCCCTCCAGGGCCCGGTCGAAGACGGCGCCGCGGCCATGGCGCTCCAGTTCCGCCACCATCCCGGTCATCAGCGCGCCCTCGGCCACGTGGGGAAACCGGCGAGCGATATCCCGGGCCACCGCCCGGAAACCGGAGAGGACGTAGGTCCGCTCGTCGTACAGTGTGTCGTCGAGGTCGATGATCACCGCGCGAACCACTTCAGCGCTCCAGGACCGCCGCCAGGTCCGCCTCCGTCACGAAGCGGTCCTCGGCATGGCGCAGCATGGTCAGGCCGTGGACGATCGGCCGTTCGCGCGCGGCCTCGGCGTCCTCTCCCGCCAGCATCTGCAGGATGCGATGAGGCGAGGCCAGGCCGGCCTGGATCGACAGGTTGGACGCGCCTCCGAAGCGCGGATTGATCTCTATGAACTGCACGCCCGTTTCAGACGAATGGAAAGCCTGCACGACATTGTGCCCGACCAGGCCCAACGCGCCGCAAAGCGCCAGGGACTGGGCGACGAGATCCGGCAGGGCCTCGGTCCGCGACTTCACTGCCTCTCCGTCGCGGACGACGAGACGCTGACGGGCCACGGCCTGCAGGGGCCGGCCTGAAAGATCCAGCAGGACGTCGATGGAATACTCCGGCGCCGTCACAAGGTCCTGAACCAGGACGTCATGGCCATCCGGAAGGTCATCGAGCGTCTCCACGCGACCGGCGCCCTTGCCGCCGGCGCCGCGTACTGGACGTGCGAAGACGGGGAATCCCGGGGGATGTTCGCCGATCGCATAGGTGCGCGGCGTCGCCAGCCCGCGGGCGGCGCAGAATTCGACGAAGCGCCGCTTGTCCTGGCAGACCTCCAGCGCTTCCGGGTCAGGGGCCAGCACAGCCACGCCCGCCTCGGCAAACCTCGCCTTCGCCGCGGCCAGGACGGCCAGTTCGGAGTCCCGGGTCGGCACGAGCAGGCCGATGCGGTTCTCCCGGCAGAACTGCAAAAGGGTGTCGGTGAAGTCCGGCGCGTCGCTGCGGGGCAGGATGACCGCGCGGTCCGCTTCGAACAGCGCGGCGTTATCGGGTCCCAGGTCGGCGGCGAACACCCTGCCGCCGCGGGCATGGCAGGCCTCGGCGAACGCGCGGACCAGCAGCACCTTGGCCGCCGCGCTCAGGACCAGGACGTTCATGGGCGCGGGACGGCGGACCCCGGCGCTGGACGCGCGTAGACGGTCTGGTTGCGTCCAATGCCGGCCCGCGCGCAGCCGCGGCGATACTCGACCACCGCCTCCAGCGATCGGTCACGCCAAAGACCCATCTCGAAGGCCACGCGGACGAAGTGGCAGTTCCGCCCCTTGGCCCGGTCGCGCATGTAGCCGGTGTCAGGATTGAGCAGGAAGATGTCGATGGGGAATTCACCCAGGTGTTCGACAACCTCCCAGCCTTGGGCGGCCATGGCCTGCTGCAGGGTGTCGGTGTTGAAGTAGTTCAGGTGATCCGGAGGGGCGAGCCAGAATTTCGGCTCCGCTAGGCCGCGCGCGACGATCTGTCCCTGCAGCCAGGAGCCGTCATTGGGCACGGCGATCCGCACCAGGCCTTCCGGCGCCACAATCGCCCGAAGCCGTTGCAGCAGGCCCATAGGGTCGATGACGTGCTCCAGCACGTTGTTGCAGACCACAAGATCAAAGGTCTCTCCGGATGCGATGACCTCGTCCAGCAGCGCGAAGGCGTCACCCAGCATCAGATGCGGGGCCAGGTGCGGAAAGAACTCCTGGATTCCGTCATCGGTGAAGTCGAGGCCTCGGGCGTCCCAGCCCCGCTTCAAGAAGTAGTCCAGGGTAAACCCTTCCCCGACGCCCACCTCGAGGAGGCGCGCCGGTGGCCGGCCCCAGACCAGTTCTGTCTCCGCCGGCTGGAGCAGCTTGTGCTCCAGTTCCTCGGCTGTGTAGCCGTGGGCGTATGGCGTCTTGCCGTCGCGCGAGCCGAAATACTTGTCGCGATAATAGGCGGCCAGCTCCTCGGAGGTAGGCCTCGGTTCGATTTCGAAGTAGCCCTCAGGCTTCTCGACCAGATTGCTCGACATGGCCCCTCCAGCGCGCCTTCATCTGGCGTGAACACGGTTAACGCACCTCTAAGGGTCGCCCGCGGCCTCATGCGCGCGCTGGCCATGACGGGAGATGGCCGCCATGCGGCGAGCGAACCTGCTTGAACATCCCGTCCGGCCCTATAGGTTGACCGTAGACAAACAACTGTTCGAACGCGGTCCCAGGCGGCCGCGCGGGGAGCCTAGATGAGCCAGCGTTTTACAGGGACGGACAACTACGTCGCCACCGAGGACCTGAAGGTGGCGGTCAATGCCGCGATCGCCCTCCAGCGTCCTCTCCTCATCAAGGGCGAGCCGGGCACCGGCAAGACCGTCCTGGCCGAGGAAATCGCCAAGGCGCTGGGGTCCGAACTGATCACCTGGCACATCAAGTCGACCACCAAGGCGACGATGGGCCTTTATGAGTACGACGCCGTCACCCGCCTGCGGGACAGCCAGCTCGGCGACGAGCGGGTCAAGGACGTCAAGAACTACATCAAGAAGGGCAAGCTCTGGGAAGCCTTCGAGCACAAGGGCCGCCCCGTCCTGCTGATCGACGAGATCGACAAGGCCGACATCGAGTTCCCGAACGACCTCCTGCAGGAGCTCGATCGGATGGAATTCTACGTCTACGAGACCAATGAGACGATCAAGGCCGAGATCCGCCCGATCGTGATCATCACCTCGAACAACGAGAAGGAACTGCCGGACGCCTTCCTGCGCCGCTGCTTCTTCCACTACATCCGCTTCCCCGACGCCGAGACGATGCAGCAGATCGTCGACGTCCACTATCCAGGGATCAAGAACAAGCTGGTCGCCGAGGCGCTTCGCATCTTCTACGACATGCGCAAGGTG
>CAUJHW010000177.1 GCA_963205005.1 Pseudomonadota bacterium | reverse complement strand
GATCCAGGCCCAGGCCATCCCGGGCGTGATGTCCGGCCGCGACCTGCTGGGCATCGCCCAGACCGGCACCGGCAAGACCGCCGCCTTCGCCCTGCCGATCCTGCATCGCCTGGCCGAGAACAAGAAGGCCGCGCCGCGCCGTTCGGCCCGCGTGCTGGTGCTCGCCCCCACCCGCGAACTCGCCACCCAGATCGGCGAGAGCTTCAAGACCTACGGCAAGCACCTGGGCGTCTCCGTCGCCGTCGTCTTCGGCGGCGTGAAGTACGGCGGCCAGATGCGCGCGCTGGCGCCCGGAATCGACGTCCTCGTCGCCACCCCGGGCCGCCTGCTCGACCACCTGGGCGAGAAGACCATCACCCTGGAAGGCGTGGAAATCCTCGTCCTCGACGAAGCCGACCAGATGCTCGACATGGGCTTCATCGTCCCGATCCGGAAGATCGTGAAGTTCCTGCCCAAGGCCCCGCGCCAGAACCTGTTCTTCTCGGCCACCATGCCGAGCGAGATCGAGAAGCTGTCGAGCGAGATCCTCAACCCCAACCCGCTGAAGGTCGCGGTCACCCCGCAGGCCACCACGGTCGAGCGCGTCAACCAGCGCGTCGTCTTTGTGGAACAGCAGCGCAAGCGCGCCCTGCTGGCCGAACTGTTCGATGACGCTGCCTTCAAGCGCGTGATCGTGTTCACCCGCACCAAGCGCGGCGCCGACCGCGTGGCCAAGGGCCTGGAGCAGACCGGCGTCGACGCCGCGGCGATCCACGGCGACAAGAGCCAGGGCCAGCGCGAACGCGCGCTCGCCGACTTCAAGGCGGGCAAGGTCCGCGTGCTGGTGGCCACCGACATCGCCGCCCGCGGCATCGACGTCGACGCGATCAGCCACGTGGTCCAGTACGACCTGCCCAATGTGCCGGAATCCTACGTGCACCGGATCGGGCGGACCGCCCGCGCCGGCGCCGATGGTTCGGCGGTGGCCTTCTGCTCGGACGACGAGCGCAGCCTGCTCAAGGACATCGAGAAGGTGAGCCGCCAGCGGATCCCCTCATTCGACCGTCGCAACGACCGTCACCTGGGCGCGGTCACCGCGGCCCTGCCCGATCCGGGCGGCAAGCCGGAACGGGCCGACACCCGTGGCGGCGCCCGCGGCGGCGCAGGCGCGCCGAAGCGCAACCGGAATGGCGGCGGCCGTGGCGAAGGCGCGTCCGCGCGTCCCGCCGGCGACAAGCCCGCCTTCAAGGGACCCAGCCGCGACAGCCGCGGCCGTGGCGGCGGCGCGGGCCGTGGCGGTGGCCATGGCGGCGGCGGTCGCACGGGCTCGGCCTCGAACTCCGGCGGCGGCTCCACCGGGGTCTGGTCGAACCGCTAACCTCGACTATGGACTAGGACGGGGGGCTCGCGTCTGATCGCGGGCCCTTCGCCGTTTTCCGACTCATGCCGATCCGCGCCGCCACCGCCAAAGCCCTCAATGTCGTCCGCCGCTGGCCCGTGATCCACTGGCCGGTGCATCAGGCTGCGCGCCTGATGGTCCGCACGGCCTGGGGCGAGCGGTTCGTGCGCGGCGTGCTGGGTCCCGACGCCCAGACCGACGCCCAGTACCGCCTGTGGATTCAGGCCCACGACACCCTGACCGACGCCGACCGCGCGGCGATCTCCGGCCACATCACCCGGATGGCTGACCCGCCGGTGATCTCGGTGGTCATGCCCGCCTATGCGACCCCTGCGCCGCTGCTCCGCGCGGCCGTCGGGTCGGTTCGCGCCCAGCTCTATCCGAACTGGGAACTCTGCATCTGCGACGACGGCTCGCCCGGCGAGGCGCAGTGGACCCTGCTGCAGGAACTGGCCGCGCAGGACCCGCGCATCCGCATCGTGCGCAGCCCCGCCAACGGCCGCATCGCCGCGGCGACCAATCAGGCCCTGGCCCTGGCCACCGGCGACTTCGTGGCCTTCATGGACCACGACGACCTGATCCCCGAGCACGCGCTCTATCACGTGGCCGCCCTGCTGGAGCGCCACCCCGAGACCGACCTGATCTATTCCGACGAGGACAAGATCGACGCCCGCGGCCAGCGTTCGCAGCCCTATTTCAAGACCGAGTGGAACGCCGAGCTGATGCTGGGCCAGAACATGGTCAACCACCTGGCCGTCTATCGCCGAAGCCTGGTCGAAGCCCTGGGCGGACTGCGCGAAGGCTTTGAGGGCGCCCAGGACCACGACCTGGCGCTCAGGGCCGCCGAGCGCATTGGCCCGGACCGCATCCGCCACATCCCCTGGGTGCTCTATCACTGGCGCTGGCGCGGCCGGCAGGGCTCGTTCTCCCGCGACTGGGCGGAGGTCTGCGCCCAGGCCGCCCGCCGCGCCGTCGCCGAACACCTTGAACGTACAGGCCAGACCGGCGCGACGGTCTCGAACCAGCCGGGCGCCGCCCGCTGGCTGCGCGTGCGCCGGCCCCTGCCCCAGCCCGCGCCGCTCGTCTCGATCATCGTGCCGACCCGCGACCGCCTCGACCTGTTCCAGCGCTGCGCCGAGGGTGTGCTGCACGGCACGGACTATCCGGCGATCGAATTCGTGGTTGTCGACAACGGCAGCGTCGAGCCCGAGACCCTGGCCTTCTTCGCGACCCTGAGGGCCGATCCGCGGGTACGCATCCTCGCCGCGCCCGGCCCGTTCAACTTCTCGGCCCTGATGAACCGCGCAGTGGCGGAGTCGCGCGGCGAGATCCTGCTGCTGCTCAACAACGACATCAGCATGATCGGCGGTGACTGGCTGTCGGAGATGGTCAGTCACGCCGTTCGCCCGAACGTCGGCGCCGTGGGCGCGCGGCTGCTCTATCCCGATGGCGCCGTGCAGCATGCCGGCGTCGTGCTGGGCATCGGCGGCGACCAGCGGGTGGCCGGCCACCTGCACGTGGGCGCGCCCGGCAATCATGCGGGCTACCAGGGCCACCTGGCGCTGGCCCGCAACGTCTCCGCCGTCACCGCCGCCTGCCTGGCCATGCGCCGGTCCATCTGGGACGAGGTCGGCGGCATGGACGCCGAGCGTCTTACCGTCGCTTTCAACGACGTGGACCTGTGCCTGAAGATCAGGGCCGCCGGCTACGACATCATCTGGACGCCCTTCGCCGAGCTCTATCACCACGAAAGCGCCAGCCGAGGCCTGGACCTGAAGCCCGAGGCCATGGCCCGCTTCCAGGGCGAGATCGACACCATGCGCGAACGCTGGGGCCCGGTGCTGGACAACGACCCCTTCTACGGTCCGGTCTTCGACAAGACCTCCAGCAACTACCGCCCGGGCCACCCGCCGGATCGGGTGGCGCCCTGGGACAGCTTCAGGACGGAGCGCGGGAGCGCGCCCGCCTAGCTCCGGTAGTCCCCGTTGATCTCGACGTAGCGCTTGGTGAGGTCGCAGGTCCACATGACCGAGCTTGCGCGACCGACGCCCACATCGACGGTCACCTCAAGCTCCTGATTCTTCATGTAGGCGCTCATCTTCGCCTCGTCGTAGCTGGCCGCAATCAGGCCGTCCTGGGCCGCCCAGTGGGGCCCGAACTTCACGCAGATGCGGTCGCGGTCCACCGGCTCGTCGGCGCGGCCCACGGCCATGACGATGCGGCCCCAGTTGGCGTCCTCGCCGGCGAATGCGGTCTTGACCAGCGGGCTCTCGGCGATGGTGCGGGCGATCTTGCGGGCCGAGGCGGCGGTCTCGGCGCCGTTCACCGCGATCTTGATGAACTTGGTCGCCCCCTCGCCATCGCGGACCAGCTGGTGCGCCAGGTTCATCAGCACCTGTTCGAGCTTGTCGCGGAAGTCGGCGAGGCGGCGGTCGCCGGCGCGGCTGATCTTCGGCGCGCCCGACTTGCCCGTCGCGAACAGCAGCAGCGTGTCGTTGGTGGAACGGTCGCCATCCACAGTTACCGCGTTGAAGGTGTTGCGGGTGTACAGGTTGACGAGGTTCTGCAGCGCCGCGGGCGCAATGGCGGCGTCCGTCGCGACGAAGGCCAGCATGGTGGCCATATCCGGCGCAATCATGCCCGAGCCCTTGCAGATGCCGCCGATCCGCACGGTCACGCCGTCGATCTGCGCCTCGGCATAGGCCCCCTTCGGGAAGGTGTCGGTGGTCATGATCGCCCGGGCGGCGCCGCCCCAGCCGTCGGAGTTCAGGCCGGCTTCCAGGTCCGGCAGGCGGGCGGTGATCTTCGAATCGTCCAGCAGCACGCCGATGACGCCGGTCGAGGCGACCATCACGTCGCGCTGGCGACAATCGAAGCGCTTGCCCACGGCCGAGGCGACGCGCCGCACGGCGTCGGCGCCCGGGCGGCCGGTGAAGGAATTGGCGCAGCCGGCGTTGACCACCAGGGCCTTCACGCCCTCTCCCTTGGTCGTCTCAAGGTGACGCTTGCACCAGTCGACCGGCGCGGAGCCCACGCCGTGACGGGTGAACACGCCGGCGCAGCTGGCGCCGTCCGGGAAGCTCATCACCAGAAGGTCGTCGCGCTCGTGCTTGTAGAAACCGGCCCGGCCGGTCGCCATGACCACACCCGGGATCGGCGGCATGCGCGGGAAGGCCACAGCCAGCGGCGAGACCGGCATGGCGGACTTGTCCACCTTGGCGGCCCGGGACGCCTTGGGCGGCTTCGCGGGAGCCTCCGGTGCGGCAGTGCGGTCCTCGAAGGCCCGCGCAGACTTGTCGGCGCGCTTCAGGGCCGCGCGCTTCAGGGCGCTGGTCAGGGGATCGAAGGCGCGTTCGAGGGTCTGGCCGACCACCTCGACCGGCGTCGTGGACTTGGGCGAGGCCTTGTCGGCGGCGGGCTTGGCGGGCTTGCGGGTCATTTCACAGCTCCCTTGGCGGGGGGCGCCGCGACCGGCGGCGCCTTGGGCGCGTCGGCGGGCGGAACGGCCTTCGGCGCACCGGCCTCCGGCTTGATGAGGGTCTCGACCTTAGCCTTCGCGCGCAGGCGCTCCAGCAGGTCGCGGATACGGTCGTAGGTGAGGAACCGCACGATCTGCGGCCGCGCGGCCTCCAGCGGAACGGCCTGCTCGGCGCGGATATCCTCGATCTTCAGCAGGGCGAACCCGCCATCGACCGCAAAGGGGCCGACGATCTGGCCGGCCTTCGCCCCCTTCAGGGCCGCGTCATAGGCCTCGGGCATGATGTCGGTGGTGAAGTAGCCGAGGTCGCCGCCATTGAACCGGGTGGCCGCATCGCGCGACCGCTCCATGGCCAGCGCCTCGAAGGATCCGCCGGCCAGCACCAGCTTCTTCACGGCCTCGGCCTCCACGGCCGTGGCCAGCACGATCCGGCGGGCGCGGATCTCGTCCGAGCGCTTGGCCAGCTTCTGCTGCTCTTCGTAGAGGCCGCGGATGTTGTTCTCGGTCACCGCGTCGGCGACCGTCGAATCGATCAGCAGGTCGCCCATCACCCGGTCGCGCGCCGCGGCCAGCCGGCGCTGGGCGGTGGGGTCCTTGTCGAGCTTGCGACGCGTCGCCTCGGCGGCCAGCAGCTTCTGGTCGATCACCTCGTCCATCATCTGGCGGAACAGTTCGGACGAAGTGTCCAGCGGCTCGCCCTGGCCGATCAGGCCCTGGGCGACGGCCTCCCGCTTCACATCCGAGACCCAGACAGACTTGCCGTCGACCCGGGCCACCGCCGTGTCGCCCCGCTCCGGCGCCCGCTCGCCGCCGCCATCGCGACCGCACGCGACGACGCCCAGCGAAAGCAGGAGGGCGATACCGATGTTGCGAAAAGTCACTGCAGCCGCCATGGGAGGGTCTCTAGAGGGACGGTCAGGCGCGCCTCCCTAGCCATTTCCGCCCCGGGATGCAAAGGTTGCGCCGACCTGCATAGGGCTGAAACCAGGCCCACAGACGAATATTCGGGAGGATCATTTCATATGCGCGAAGCTGTTATCGTTTCTTACGCCCGCACGGGCCTGGCCAAGTCGGGCCGCGGTGGTTTCAACATCACCCCGCCGATGACCATGGCCGCCCATGCCATCAAGCACGCGGTCCAGCGCTCCGGCGTTGAACTCGACTTCGTCGAGGACTGCTACCTGGGCAACAACGCCCATGGCGCGGCCAACATCGGTCGCCAGGCCGCCCTGCTGGCCGGCATGCCCGTGACCACCGGCGGCGTGAGCGTGAACCGCTTCTGCTCGTCGGGCCTGCAGACGATCGCCATGGCCGCCAACCACATCCGTGGCGACGGCGCCGATTGCGTCGTGGCCGGCGGCGTGGAGAGCATCTCGATCCCGGGCGGCGGCATGCCGCGCGAAGCGATCGACCCGGAACTGATGAAGGCCTCGCCGGCGATCTTCATGGCGATGATCGACACCGCCGACATTGTCGCCAAGCGCTACGGCGTCAGCCGCGAGTCGCAGGACCAGTTCTCGCTGGAGAGCCAGCAGCGCATGGCCGCGGCCCAGGCGGCGAACAAGTTCGCCGACGAAATCGTTCCGATGCAGACCAAGATGAAGGTCGTCAACAAGGAGACGAAGGAAGAGTCCATCGTCGACTACGTGGTCGATCGTGACGAGTGCAACCGGCCCGACACCACCCTCGAAGGCCTGGCCAAGCTGCCGCCGGTGAAGGGCGAAGGCAACTTCGTCACCGCCGGCAACGCCTCGCAGCTCTCCGACGGCGCCGCCATGGTGGTGCTGATGGAAGCCAAGGAAGCCGAGCGCCGCGGCCTGGAGCCGATGGGCCGCTTCGTGTCCTGGGCCATCGCCGGCTGCGAGCCTGACGAAATGGGCATCGGCCCGGTGTTCGCGATCCCGAAGCTCCTGAAGCGCCAGGGCCTGACGGTCGATGACATCGACCTGTGGGAACTGAACGAGGCCTTCGCCTCGCAGTGCCTCTACAGCCGCGACAAGCTGGGCATCGACCCGGCGAAGTACAACGTCAACGGCGGCTCCATCTCGATCGGCCACCCCTTCGGCATGACCGGCGCCCGTCTGACGGGCCATATCCTGCAGGAAGGCAAGCGTCGCGGCGCCAAGTGGGGCGTGGTGACCATGTGCATCGGCGGCGGCCAGGGCGGCGCCGGCCTGTTCGAGATCTACTAGGTCTCGACGAAACCTGAACGAGCGGATCGGCCCTCCCTCGCGGGAGGGCCTTTTCGTTTGCGGCTCAGGCCTTCACCGCCTCGTAGGTCAGCACCCGGTCGCCCGGCCTTGGACCGCGCGTCCGGTCGTAGCCGCCAGTGACGCTGACGCCGGAGAACCCCGCCGCCTCCAGCGCCAGGCGGAACTCCTGCAGCCCCCAGCAGCGCTGGGCCATGATCTCGATCTGCGTCTCGACCAGGGTCAGGTCCCGCCAGCGCTCGTAGCGATAGGTGGCCTCGGCACGCTGGCCCAGCCAGTCGGTGGCGGTGCGGACGCCCTCGAGCGTGAGCAGGTCTCCGTTCGCCGCGGTCCAGCGCCGGCGGTCCTGGGCGTTCGACGCCAGGAAGTTCAGGCCCTGCAGGTCGATCACCAGCACACCACCCGGCTCAAGGTGATCGTGGAACCGCTTCAGCACCGACAGCGCCACCGCGAAGTCATCCACCAGGGTGAACGAGCCCACCGGGATCAGGATTGCGCCGAAGTGGCGGTCGTACTGGAAGTCATCGAACCGCTGCCGGCTGACGTCGGCGCTGAGACCGGCATCTGCAAGGCGGTTGCGGCACAGGTCCAGCATCTCCGGGCTTGGATCGAAACCCGAGATGTCGTGGCCCGCCTGCCGGAACGGGATAAGAGTGCGCCCCGAACCGCACGCCGGCTCGAGGATCGGCCGGTCGAACCCCTCGAACCTGGCCAGGTGGAAGCGGGTGTCCGGCAGGGCGAACGGCGGCTTGTCGAGGTCATAGATCTCGGCGGCGATCGAACCATAGCGGTTGATCTCCGGGTCGGAGTCGTGGGTCGGCATGAAATTCTCTGAAGCATGGGGAATGGGCCGCGCCCGGGGCGTCCCCGGTCGCGCACGGTGGCCAGCAGGGGCCGCTTATGTGTGCATTAGGCCTTCATAGTGGATTGAGGCTGTATCCGGACGGTCCTCGGGTCAACCCGTCCTGGGTGCGCCGCGTTGACTTCGGGGTGGTCTCTACTTAAGTCTCCCGCGCCCCTGAAAGAGCGCTTTTCCCAGGCGGGCGAAGGGCCACATCGCCGCCTAACGGATACCCCCCTTGAGCATTTTCCAACGCTTCTTCGGCTCCTCCAACGACCGCAAGGTCAAGGGAATGGCGGCCCGCGCCGTCAAGATCACGGCGCTGGAGCCGGCGATGCAGGCGCTCTCCGACGAGCAGCTTCGCGGCAAGACCGCCGAATTCCGTGAACGCCTGGCCAAGGGCGCGACCCTGGACGACCTGCTGGAGGAAAGCTTCGCGGTCGTCCGCGAGACCGCCCGGCGGGTGCTGGGCCAGCGCCACTACGACGTGCAGCTGGTCGGCGGGATGATCCTGCACAAGGGCGGCATCGCCGAGATGCGGACCGGCGAAGGCAAGACCCTGGTCGCCACCGGCCCTGTCTATCTGAACGCGCTCGCCGGCAAGGGCGTCCACGTCATCACCGTCAACGACTACCTCGCCCAGCGCGACTCCGACTGGATGGGACAGGTCTACCGGTTCCTCGGCCTGAGCGTGGGCGTGATCGTCCACGGACTGAGCCAGAACGAGCGCCAGGCCGCCTACGGCTCGGACATCACCTATGGCACGAACAACGAGTTCGGCTTCGACTACCTGCGCGACAACCTGGTCTATGACGCGGGCGAAATGGTCCAGCGCGGCCACAACTTCGCGATCGTCGACGAGGTCGACTCGATCCTGATCGACGAGGCCCGCACGCCGCTGATCATCTCCGGCCCCACCGAGGACCGGTCCGATTTCTACCGGACCATCGACCTGCTGGTGAAGGAACTGATCAAGGATCCGACCACCTACGATTTCGACGAGAAGCAGCGTCAGGTGATCCTCACCGAGGAAGGCTCGGAGAAGATCGAGGAACTGGCCGCCGCTGCGGGCCACCTCGCCGAGGATTCGGCCGGCATGTACGACCCGGCCAACATCTCGGTCGTCCACCACGTGAACCAGGCCCTGCGGGCCAACGTCATCTACCAGCGCGACAAGGACTATATCGTCCGCGCCGGCGAGGTGATCCTGATCGACGAATTCACCGGCCGCATGATGCAGGGCCGCCGCCTGTCCGAGGGCCTCCACCAGGCCATCGAGGCCAAGGAAGGCGCCGTCGTCCAGCCCGAGAACCAGACCCTGGCCTCGGTCACCATCCAGAACTACTTCCGCCTCTACGAGAAGCTGTCCGGCATGACCGGCACGGCCTCTACCGAGGCTCAGGAATTCCTCGACATCTACAAGATGGACGTGGCCGAGATCCCCACCAACCGTCCGGTGGCCCGGATCGACGACGACGACGAGGTCTATCGCACCGCCGCGGAGAAGAACCGGGCCGTCACCCTCCTGATCGAGGCATGCTACAAGCGCAAGCAGCCGATCCTGGTGGGCACGGTCTCGATCGAGAAGTCCGAGCAGCTGTCCGAGATGCTCAAGGCCCACACCTTCGAGATCGACGGCAAGACCATCCGCGGCATCCCGCACAACGTGCTGAACGCCCGCTATCACGAGCAGGAAGCCGGCATCGTCGCTGACGCCGGCGTGCCTGGCGCCGTGACCATCGCCACCAACATGGCCGGCCGCGGCACCGACATCCAGCTGGGCGGCAACATCGACATGAAGGTGGCCGCCTGGCGCGACGAGCAGCGCGCGGCGGGCATCGAGGTTACCCCCGAGCAGGCCCTGGCCCGCAAGGCCGAGATCGAGATCGAGATCGCCGACCTCAAGCGCCAGGCGCTGGAAGCCGGCGGCCTGTTCGTGCTCGGCACCGAGCGCCACGAAAGCCGCCGGATCGACAACCAGCTTCGCGGCCGGACCGGCCGTCAGGGCGACCCCGGCCACTCCAAGTTCTTCCTGTCCTGCGAGGACGACCTGCTGCGCATCTTCGCCGGCGAGCGTCTGGACTCGATCATGCGCACCTTCGGCGTCCAGGAAGGCGAGGCGATCACCCACAAGTGGCTGAACAGCGCCATCGCCACCGCCCAGAAGCGCGTCGAGCAGCGCAACTACGAGATCCGCAAGAACCTCCTGAAGTACGACGACGTCATCAACGACCAGCGAAAGGCCGTGTTCGAGCAGCGCCAGGAGTTCATGGAAGCGACGGATCTCCAGGAGATCATCGGCGAGTTCCGCAACGACACGATCAACGAGCTCGTCCAGCGCCACCTGCCGCCCAAGGCCTATGCCGAGCAGTGGGATGTCGAGGGCCTCGACGCCCAGGTGCAGCACTTCCTGGGCCTGCAGCTGCCCATCGCCCAGTGGGCGGCGGAAGAAGGCATCGGCAACGAGGAGATCGAGGACCGCATCCGCGCGGCCGCCGACGCCCGCGCCGACGAGCGCAACCTGCTGGTCGGCGAGCACATGCGGAACATCGAAAAGAGCTTCATGCTCCAGACGATCGACCTGCAGTGGCGCGAGCACCTGATGCACATCGATCACCTGCGCACGGTGATCGGCCTGCGCGGCTACGGCCAGCGCGACCCGCTGAACGAATTCAAGACCGAGGCCTTCACCCTCTTCGAGAAGCTGCTTGGCGACCTGCGGCAGAACGTGACCCGCTGGCTGATGACGGTGGAGTTCCAGTTCGAGGAGCCGCCGCCCCCGCCGTCGCAGCCGACCTTCGAGGTCCACCTCGACCCGATGACCGGCGAGAACGAGCTGGAAGGCGGCTTCATTCCGGACGGCGTCTCGGCCGAACAGCGCGCCGCCCTGCCGGTCAGCGCCCTGCCCGACGGCTGGGAAAACACCGGCCGCAACCATCCGTGCCCCTGCGGCTCGGGCAAGAAGTTCAAGCACTGCCACGGCGCGCTGATCTAGGGTCTGTCGGCGTTCAGCCAATCTGCCGCTGAACCTCATTCCCCTGGGACGTCATGGCCGGGCCTGTCCCGGCCATGAGGTTCTTGAGAATGACCGGCGCTTGCCGTCCCGAGCCGCGGCGGGCACTTTGACATCCTCAGTAGCTCTCGGCACCGAAGGCCCCGCCCCATGACCACCCTAAAGCGCTGGGTCCTTCAGCACCGCCCCGTCGGCGACATCAAGCCGGGCGACCTGAAGCTGGTTGAAGAGCCGATCCGCGAACTGGCCGACGGCGAGGTCCAGGTCCGCACCCTCTATCTCTCGCTCGACCCCACCAATCGCATCTGGATGAGCGATCAGGACCAGTACATGCCGCCGGTGCAGATCGGCGACACCATGCGCGGCGGCTCGCTGGGCATCGTGGAGCGCTCGCGGTCCGACCGGTTCAAACAGGGCGACGTGGTCAACACCGGCCTGGGCGGCTGGACCAGCCACGTGATCGCCGACGGCGCCATGCTGATGCCCGCCCCGCAGCTGCCGGGCGTTCCGCTGACGGCTTACATGAGTGTTCTGGGAGCCACCGGCCTCACCGCCTGGTTCGGCATGTGCGATATCGGCAAGCCCCAGCCCGGCGAGACGGTGGTGGTCTCCGCCGCCGCCGGCGCCGTGGGCTCCATCGCCGGCCAGATCGCCAAGCTGAAGGGCGCCCGCGTCATCGGCATCGCTGGCGGCAAGGCCAAGTGCGACTGGCTGGTCAACGATCTCGGGTTCGACGGCGCCATCGACTACAAGAGCGAGGACGTCGGCGCGGCGCTGGACCGCCTGTGCCCGAACGGCATCGACGTGAACTTCGAGAACGTCGGCGGCGACATCATGGACGCCGTCTTCAACCGCATGAACAACTTCGGCCGCATGCCGCTCTGCGGGATGATCTCGACCTACAACGACGACGACCGCCCCTCCGGACCCACCGATTTCTCCCGCATCCTGATGCACCGTCTGACAGTCCGCGGCTTCATCATCACAGACTTCCTGCCCCGCGCCGCCGAGGCCATGGCCGAGCTGATCCCCTGGGTCATGGAAGGCAGGCTGAAGTGGAAGGTTCACGTCGACCAGGGCCTGGAAGGCGCCATGGACTCGCTCCAGCGCCTGTTCACCGGCGACCATGACGGCAAGCTGCTGATCCAGGTCTCGCCCGAGCCCTGATCGGTCTCAAGGCCCGATATTCGAAACCACGGAAACACGGAAAAGGTCAGCGCGGCCCCTCCCGTGTCTTTCGTGTTTTCCGTGGTTCAAAAAACCGGCTACCGGCGCACCGGAACGATTGCCGCACGCCACGGCAAGCCTTCAAGACTCTCGCGCCATCGTCGAGGAGAGCCCATGCCCACCCTGCCCAAGGCCTGCATCATCGGCGCGGGATGTTCCGGGTTCACCACCGCCAAGCGGCTGCAGGACCTGGGCGTCCCGTTCGACTGCTTCGAGATGTCCGACAACATCGGCGGTAACTGGTATTTCCGGAACCCCAACGGGATGTCGGCCTGCTACGAGAGCCTGCATATCGACACGTCGAAGTGGCGCCTGGCCTTCGAGGACTATCCCGTCCCCGCCGACTGGCCGGACTTCCCGCACCACGCCCAGTTGCTGCAGTACTTCCACGATTACGTGGACCACTTCGGGCTGCGGTCGAAGATCACCTTCAACACCGCTGTCACCCTGGCCGAGCGCACCGCCGACGGCCTGTGGGCGGTGACTCTCTCCACCGGCGAGACCCGGCTCTACGACGTGCTCCTGGTCTGCAACGGCCACCACTGGGACGCCCGTACGCCGGAGTATCCCGGCCACTTCGACGGCCCGCACTTCCACGCCCACGACTACCGCACGCCGTTCGATCCGGTGGACATGCGCGGCAAGACCGTGGTCGTCGTCGGCATGGGCAACTCGGCGATGGACATCGCCTCCGAGCTCGCCCAGCGGCCCATCGCCAGGCGTCTGATCGTGGCCGCCCGCCGGGGCGTCTGGGTGCTGCCCAAGTACATGGACGGCAAGGTGGCGGACAAGGCGTCCATGCCCCACTGGATGCCCCGCAAGCTGGGCCTGGCGCTGGCGCGGGCCAAGATCAAGAAGACCGTCGGCCGGATGGAGGACTACGGCCTGCCGAAGCCCGACCATGAGCCGCTGGAAGCTCACCCCAGCGTCTCCGGCGAGTTCCTCACCCGGGCCGGCTGCGGCGACATCAACTTCAAGCCCAACATCGCCGAACTGATGGGGCGGCAGGTGAAGTTCGAGGACGGCAGCGTCGAGGACGTGGACGCCATCGTCTACGCCACCGGCTACAAAATCAGCTTCCCGTTCTTCAAAGACCCGGCCCTGCTGCCGGACGCCGACCACCGCTTCCCGCTGTTCAAGCGGATGATGCAGCCGGGCGTCCTCAACCTGTTCTTCATGGGCCTGGCCCAGCCCCTGCCGACCCTTGTGAACTTCGCCGAGCAACAGGCCAAGCTGGTCGGCGCCTACCTCACCGGAACCTACCGCCCGCCATCTCCCGCCGAGATGGCCCAGGTCACCAAGGCCGACGAAGCCCTCCACCTCGGCCCCTACTACAAGGCCGCCCGCCACACGATCCAGGTCGACTTCGGCATCTATGTCCACGACCTGCACAGGGAGATCGAGAGCGGGGCGAAGCGGGCAAAAGCGGCCGGTGGCGGCCTGCCCGTTCCGGCCCGGGCGGAGGCAGCGCTGGAACCCGCGTAGATCTCTACCTCCCGCCGCTTCGCGGGGAAGCAAGAGCGCGCGCATTCAGACCCGCCTTCACCTTCCGCCGGGCGCAGGGCTAGATGGGCCGCCACGTTCGCTCCGCGGACGTGCATGAGAAAAGGGCCCGCGCATGATCACCGTCTGGGGTGGACAGACCTCGCGATCGATCCGGGTCGTCTGGGTGCTTGAGGAGATGGGCCTGCCCTACCGCCTGAAGCAGGTGGACATGCTGGCCGACGAACAGGATCCCGCGTTCCTGGCGGTCAACCCCGCCAACTACATCCCGGCGATCCAGGATGGCGACGTCGTCATGATCGAGTCCATCGCGATCATGGAGTACCTGATGGCCCGCTACGGGCCGACCCCGCTGGCGCCCGCGCCGCACGATCCGGCCTTCCCCGCCTACCAGCAGTTTCTCCACCTCGGCGAAGCCGGCCTCGCGACGCTGTTGATGCCCGTCGTCGTCAGCCGCTTCCTCGCGCCCGCCGCCGAGCGGGAGAACTGGGGCGCCAGCTGGTGTCTGCAGGCGTTCCAGAAGCGGCTGAAGCTGGTGAGCGGGCGACTCGCCGTCTCGCCGTACCTCGCCGGCGAGATGTTCACGGCCGCCGACATCTCGGTGACCTACGCCCTGAACCTGGCCCAGCGGAACTGCGGCGTCACCCTCGGCGACGCCGAACAGGCCTACCTAGCCCGCACCACCGGCCGCGACGCCTACCGTCGCGCCATGGCGCGCTCGTTCGAGGGTGTGGACACCTGATCCCGGCGCCGCCCTTCCCCCGCCTGCGGGGGATCTGGCGGCGCAGCCGACGGAGGGGGTGCTAGGGCGTGACGATCGGGAACTCGGGCTTCGGCGGCGTCATCCAGCCCATCAGCCGCGCCAGCGCGCCCGCGTCGCCCTCTGACGCGACCCCCGTCGCCGGCTGCCCGGCCATGGCCACGGCCAGGAACTGCGACCGGGGCATGGTGAACACCCCGTCCGCCTTGCCCGTCTTCGGATCGGCCTCGTAGGTCAGGACGGCATTGCGAACGCTGACCCGGAACCGCTCCTTGCGGTCGGGGAACACCAGATCGACGCTGACCGCTCCATCCTTCACCTTCTCCGGATCCAGCCGCA
>CAUJHW010000176.1 GCA_963205005.1 Pseudomonadota bacterium | reverse complement strand
TTCGCCGGGCCGGAGCCACCGGACCTGCCCGGGCAATCGCAAGAGGACGCACATGACCACCGCAACCGGATCGACCTACTGCGCGCTGCACGGAATTAAGACAGCGCACGACGCGGACAGCCACATCATGGAGCTGCCGGGGACGATCAACCGCTATTTCGACCCGAAGTTCAGGGCCGAATTCGTGGAGAAGACCGGGCGCAAGGACGTCCTGCCGGAGTGGTTCGCCAAGGCCGCCGAGAAGGCGCGGGATCCCGACTTCCTCGCCGGCGCCGAGGCCAATGTCCTGCTGCGCAAGAACTACGAGGCGCTCGGCGCCTTCAATGCCGATCAGCGGCCCAGCACGCTGGACTACCTGGGCTTCACCTCGCAGCTGGTGTTCACCACCGCCTGCCTGAGCAACTTCGGACTTGAGCAGGCTGGCGAGGTCGAGCTGGCCGCAGAGGCCGCCCGCGCCCACAACCGGATGATGACCGAGTTCTGTTCGGTGGACCGCCGGCTGCTGGCCACTGGCTATGTCCCGCTGATCGACCGCGCCCGTGCGCCCGAGATCGCCCGCGAGGCCCTGCGCCTCGGAGCCAAGGCGCTGGTGGTCCCGTCGCGACATCCGCCGGGCTTCTCGCCCAGCCACCGCGAGCTCGACGCGCTCTGGGCCGTGGCGCAGGAGGCGGGGGTGCCGATCCTCTTCCACGTCGGCGGCGAGGAGAAGATGCACAAGGACTACCTGGAGAACGGCCTGCCCTTCGTGAAGGACTTCCACGGCGGCGACGAGAACTTTACCTCGCTGACCTTCATGGCGATCCCGATCAGCATCTGGCAGACCCTCTCGGCACTGGTCATCGACGGGGTGTTCGACCGGTTCCCCAACCTGAAGTTCGGCTGCATCGAGCTCGGCGCCTCATGGCTGCCCAGCCTGATGAAGTTCCTGGATTCGGGCTGCGCGGCCTTCGGCAAGGAGGAGCGGCTGCAGAAGCTGTCCGGGACGCCATCGGAGATCCTGCGCCGGCAGCTTCGCGTCACGCCCTACCCGCATGAGGACGTGCGCTGGATCATGGAGAACGCGGGCGAGGAGATGGTGCTGTTCTCGTCGGACTTCCCGCACGTGGAAGGTGGCCGCAATCCGCTGAAGCGGTTCAACGACAGCCTGTCGGGCGCGTCAGAGGTCGCGAAGCGCCGCTTCTACCGGGACAACTTCATCGACCTGATGGGGCGCGGGCTGGACCCCGCCCTTCACGACCTGTCCTCGCTGCGGGCGGCCTAGCCGGCCAGGGCGGTCGCCGGCGTCCCTTCGAGGTCGGCGACATCCTCGCACAGCCCGTCGGCCACGCCGGGTGCCAGCGCCAGCACCTGGCTGGCGTAGAGCCGCGCCATGGCGCCCTTGGCCTTCAGCCAGGGATCGGCGGCGCCCTGGGCGGCCAGAGCGTGGCGACCAAGGATCCAGCCGCCGGTCACGTCGCCGGCCAGGCGCAGATAGGACGTGGCCGAGGCCAGCGCGGTGTTGTTGTCCGCCGCCACGATGGCGTCGGTGGCGCGTTCCAGGGCCGCGATGCCGGCGGCCAACCGGGCGCCGACCGGGGCCAGGTCCGCGGTCGCGCTTAGCTGGTCGGCTGTCACCGCCATGTCGGCGCAGAGCGCCCGCAGGGTCGCACCGCCGTTCAGCCGCACCTTCCGGCCGATCAGGTCGATGGCCTGGATGCCATTGGTGCCCTCGTAGATCGGGGCGATACGGGCGTCGCGGTAGTGCTGGGCCGCGCCGGTCTCCTCGATGAAGCCCATGCCGCCATGCAGCTGGACGCCCTGTGAGGCGACCTCGACGCCGATGTCCGTGGACCAGGCCTTGGCGATGGGGGTCAGCAGTTCCTGGCGCGTCCGGGCCGCGGCGCGTTCCTCCTCGGTCTCCGCCAGGCGGGACTGGTCGGAGAGCACGCCCGTCAGCAGGCAAATGCCGCGCGCGGCCTCGATCTTCGCCTTCATCAGCATCAGGGTGCGTCGCACGTCCGGGTGGCCGTAGATCGCGCCGCCGGCCTCCCAGGCGGTGCGGCCCTGCTTGCGCTCCTGCGAGAAGGCCAGCGCCTGCTGAAAGGCCCGCTCGGCGATGGCCACGCCCTGGACGCCGACCTGCAGGCGGGCGGCGTTCATCATCACGAACATGTGGGGCAGACCCTGGCCGAGTTCGCCGACCAGCTCAGCCTGCGCGCCTTCGAACAGCATGACGCAGGTGGGCGAGCCGTGGATGCCCAGCTTGTGCTCGATCGACCCGGCGCGCAGATCGTTCAGCCCGCCCAACGACCCGTCGTCCTTCACCATCTTCTTGGTGGCGAGGAACAGGCTTATGCCTTTCACCCCGGGGGGCGCGTCCGGCGTGCGGGCCAGCACCAGGTGGCAGATGTTGTCGGCGGCGTCATGATCGCCCCAGGTGATGAAGATCTTCTGGCCGGTCAGGCGGTAGCCGCCCTGGCCGTCGGGCTCGGCCCGGGTGGTCAGCGCCGCGAGGTCGGAGCCGGCCTGGGGCTCGGTCAGGTTCATGGTTCCGGTCCATTCACCGGAGACGAGTTTGGGCAGGACCAGCCGCTTCTGGCGCTCGGTGCCGTGCAGCGCCAGCGCCTCGATGGCCCCCTGGGTCAGCATCGGGCACAGGCCGAAGGCCATGTTGGCCGCATGGACCATTTCGAAGACCGCCAGTTCCAGCGCCTTCGACAGCCCCTGGCCGCCATGCTCCGGATCTGCGGACAGCGAGTTCCAGCCCTGCTCGACGAAATGCCTGTAGGCCCCGGCGAAGCCCGGCGCGGCGGTCACGCGACCGTTCTCGTATCGTGCGCCCTCGCGGTCGCCGCTCCAGTTGAGCGGGGCCAGTTCGTTGTCGGCAAAGGCGGCGGCGGCCTCCAGGACGGCCTGCACCGTGTCCTCGTCCAAGTCAGGGTAGGCGCGCGCGAGCAGCTCGCTGTGTCCGATGGTCCTGAGGGCGAAGGCGAGGTCGCGGGCGGGGGCGCGGAAGGTCATGGGCGTCTCTCGTGGCTCGGCGCTTCCTACCGCGCGTCCGGCCGGGGTGAAAGCGACCGTCGAAATTCTTGCGGCCAACCGGTTCCGCCCGTGCGTATCATCCTGATCAGAAGCGGACGGAGTGACCCCCGATGCGGTGCAGAGCGACCCTTGCGCTGGCCCTCGTCCTCGCCGCGGCGCCTGTGGCGACCGGCGCGGCCGCCGCGGACCCGACGACGCGGGACCCGGCCAGGGCGCCTGCGGGGGCCTATTCGCTGGATCCGCGACACGCCAGCCTGATGATCCGGGTCCCGCACCTGGGCGGCTTCTCCCGCTACACCATGCGGTTCAACCGGCTGAGCGGCAGCTTCGCCTACGACCCGGCGAAGTGGCAGGGCACGAAGGTCGACATCACGGTCGATCCGCGATCGATCGACACCGAGGACAACATCTTCAACCGGACCGTCGCCGGCTATTTCGAGCCCGAGAAATTTCCGGAGATCATCTTCAACTCGACGGGTCTGACGGCGCTCGAGGAAGGGCGCGGGCAACTGACGGGCGACCTGACGTTCCATGGCGTCACCCGGCCGGTGACCCTGGACGTCGAGTTCAATGGGGTCGGCCCCGGCTTGCTGGGCGTGGGGACCCGGATGGGATTCTCCGGCACGGGCCGCATCCGGCGTTCCGAGTTCGGCGTCACCGCCGCGCGGCCGTTCGCCGGCGACACGGTCGACCTGTTGTTCGAAGTCGAATTCGTGAAGAAGTAGGCGATGACCGACACGACCCGCGCCTCCGATGGCGCACGCTATGCCACCGTCGCCATCGTCCTGCACTGGACCATTGCGGCGCTGATCCTGCTGCAGGTGGTGCTGGCCGGTCGGATGGAAGGGCGCAGCGCCGAGGCGTTCGCCATCGTCCAGCTGCACAAGTCGGTCGGGATCACCGTCCTGCTGCTCAGCCTCGCGCGGCTGGCGTGGCGGCTGGCCAGGCCGCCGCCGCCTGAACCCGCCGCCCTGGCGCCCTGGGAGCGGCGGCTGTCGACGGCGGTTCACTGGGCCTTCTACGGCGTGATGATCGGGATGCCGGTCACAGGCTGGATCATGGTTTCCACCAGCCGCTACGTCGTGCCGACCCTGCTGTTCGGGGTCGTGCCCTGGCCCCACATTCCTGGGCTTGCGGAAATCGCCCCCGCCGCGCGGCATGTCTGGAACGAGGCCGGCGAGATCAGCCACGAGCTGATCGTGAAGGGCTTCTACGCCCTGATCGCCCTGCACGTGGCCGGCGCCCTCAAGCATCAGTTCGCCCGCAACGACGCGCCGGTCCTGCAGCGGATGGCGCCGGGCGCGGTGGCCGGGCGCTGGTGGGACCCGCGCCTGATCGCGATCCTGCTGGCGGTCGTCGGCGTGGTGGCCTTCGGCCGACTGGTCCAGCCGGCCCGCCCGCACCTGCCAGGCCCGCCGCCCCTGGCGGAAGGCGCGCCGGCGCCCGTCGAGCCGCGTCAGATCGCCGTCGCCCAGCCGACACCCGCCGCCGTCGCGGCGCCGGCCCCGACCGGACCCGCCATCTGGAAGGTCCAGTCTGGTTCCTCTCTCGCCTTCGCCACCACCTGGAGCGGCGATGCCGTCGAGGGCCGTTTCGACCGTTGGAACGCGGATGTGCTGTTCAGTCCCGAGGCCCTGGACCGTTCGCGGGTCAGCGTGTCCATCGATCTGGCCTCAGTGAACACCGGCGACGCCCAGCGCGACGCCAGCCTGCCCACCAGCGACTGGTTCGACGCGGCGACCCATCCGAAAGCGACCTACACGGCCACGCGCTTCGAGAAGACCGGCGACGGCCGCTTCGTCGCCCACGGCAGGCTCTCGCTCCGCGGGGTGAGCCGACCGCTGGACCTGCCCTTCCGGCTGAAGATCGACGGCGACAGGGCCGAGGTGAGCGGTGTAACCAGCCTCGACCGGACCGCGTTCGGCGTGGGGCAGGGCGAGTGGGCGAACACAGATCAGATTCCGGCGAAGGTGAGCGTGCGTATCGCGCTGAAGGCTCGCCGGACATCACCCTAGCGGTCGCGGCGCTGCGCGTCGGCGGGCTGGTGCTGATGCCCACCGAGACGGTCTACGGGCTGGCGGCGGACGCCGCCGACGCCCGCGCCGTGGCGGCAGTCTATGAGGCCAAGGGCCGTCCCAGCTTCAATCCGCTGATCGCCCATGTATGCGACACCGCCATGGCTCGGGAGATCGCGCGGTTCGACGACCGCGCCGAGCGGCTGGCCGCCGCCTTCTGGCCCGGCCCCCTGACCCTGGTCCTGCCGGTCCGCGACCCCGAGGCGGTCTGCGACCTGGCCCGGGCCGGACTCGACACCGTGGCCGTGCGCGCGCCGGCTCATCCCAAGGCCCAGGCGCTGATCGCCACCTTCGGGCGACCGGTTGTCGCGCCGTCGGCCAATCGTTCCGGGCGGCCCAGCCCGACCACGCTGGCCGATGCCGTCGAGGAGACCGGCGGCTCCGCCGTGGCGGCCCTGGACGGCGGCGCCTGCGCGGTTGGTCTGGAGTCCACCGTGGTCGCCCTGCTGGACGAGGCGCGCCTGCTGCGGCCCGGCGCCGTCACCCGCGCCGAGATCGAGGCGCTGATCGGACCGCTGCTGGAGGCGGAGGGCGATGCAAAGCGATCGCCTGGCCGGCTGGCCCGCCACTATGCGCCGAACGCCCCGGTTCGGCTGGATGCGACCTCGGCCAGACGCGGCGAGGCCTACCTCGCCTTCGGCCCGGCTCCCGGCGGCGAGCGGGTCTGGACGCTCAGCGCGACCGGCGATCTGCGCGAGGCCGCCGCCAACCTGTTCGCCCTGCTGAGGGCCGCCGACCGCAGCGCGCCCACCGCCATAGCCATCGCGCCCATCCCGGCCGAAGGGTTGGGCGAGGCGATCAACGACCGGCTTCGCCGCGCGGCGGGCTTTGTCGGCTAGGCCCTGTGGGACTAGATTGCCGGGATGACCGCTCCCGTCCCCGCCGATGTGATCTCCCGCCTCAAGGCCGTGCTGGGGCCCGACGGCTGGAGCGAGGATCCCGACCGGCTGGCCCCGAAGCTGGTGGAATGGCGCGACCGCTGGGTCGGGACGACACCCTTCCTGGCGCTGCCACGGACGACGGCGGACGTCGCCTCGGTGGTCGGGATCTGTTTCGAGGCCGGCCAGCCGATCACTACCCAGGGCGGCAACACCGGACTTGTGGGGGGCCAGATTCCCCAGGGCGAGATCCTGCTGTCCACCGAACGGATGCGGGCGATCCGCGAGGTCGAACCCTATGACGATGTCCTGGTGGCCGAGGCCGGCGTGACCCTGGCCCAGGTGCACGAGGCCGCCGCCGGGGTTCACCGGCGCTTCCCCCTGGGGTTGGCCTCGGAGGGCACGGCCACGGTCGGGGGCGTGGTTTCGACCAACGCCGGCGGCACCCAGGTCCTGCGCTACGGCATGACCCGCAATCTGGTGCTGGGCCTGGAAGCCGTGCTGCCAAACGGCGAGGTCTGGAACGGCCTGAAGCGCCTGCGCAAGGACAACACCGGCTACGACCTGAAGCAGTTCCTGATCGGGGCGGAAGGCACTCTGGGCGTGGTGACGGCCGCGGCGCTCAAGCTCCATCCGGTGATGGTCTCGCGCGCGGTCGCGATCATCGGGGTCGGAACGCCGGAGGCCGCGCTTGACCTGCTGACCCGCGCCAAGGTCGAGACCGGCGGAGCGGTCGAGGCCTTCGAACTGATGGGACGGCTGGGGGTCGAGTTCGCCCTGCGCAACATCGCCGGGACCCGCGACCCGCTGGCCGAGCCGCATCCCTGGTACGTGCTGGCCGAATTCGCCTCCGGGGAGCCGGGCTCGGCGCCGGCGGCGATGGAACGATTCCTGGAGGCCGGCCTCGAGGCGGGTCTGGTCCGCGACGCCGCGGTCGCCCAGACCGACAGCCAGGCCCGCGCGCTGTGGGCCATCCGTGAGAACCAGTCTCCGGCGCAGAAACCCGAGGGCGCCACCTGGAAGCATGATGTCGCCGTGCCGGTCAGCCAGGTCCCGACCTTCCTCGCCCGGGCGACGGCGGCCATGGAAGCCTTCGCGCCCGGCGCGCGCATCGCCGCCTTCGGCCATGTCGGCGACGGCAACATCCACTACGACGTCCTGCGCCCGGATGGGGGTTCCGACGCGGAGCATTCGGCGCGCCGCGACGCCGGCTCCCGCATCGTGCATGACATCGTCGCTACCCTTGGCGGATCGATCAGCGCCGAGCACGGACTGGGATCGATGAAGACCGCCGAGGGCGCGCGCTACAAGTCGGCGACGGAGCTGGCCGCCCAGCGGGCGATTCGCCATGCCCTGGATCCGAAGCGCATCCTGAACCCGCGGGTCCTGTTCTAGATCGCGCAGGGCGGCTCTCGGCGTCCCGGAAAGCAAGGGTTCGCTTGGCGCCGGGCCGAAGTCACGGCAAAGGGGCGGACGATGCTGATCGTCCTCTCTCCGGCCAAATCGCTCGATTTCACCGCGGGTCCACCGTCGGCGCCGCTGACCCTGCCGCAACTGACGGATCAGACCGCCGAACTGGCCAGGGTGACCCGCAAGCTGCGCGCCGCCGACCTGAAGCGGATGATGTCGCTGTCCGACAATCTGGCGCAGCTGAACCGAGAGCGGTTCCAGGCCTTTGATCCGGCGTCGGACGAGGGCGTGCAGGCGGCCTTCGCGTTCAACGGCGACGTCTATTCCGGCCTGAAGGCGCGGGAACTGGACCGCAAGGCGCTGACCTGGGCGCAGGATCATGTGCGCATCCTGTCGGGGCTTTACGGGGTGCTGCGACCGCTCGACGCCATACAGCCTTACCGCCTTGAAATGGGCGTGCGCCTGAAGACGAAACGGGGCGCAAGCCTCTACGACTTCTGGGGACCCCGGGTCTCCGAAGCCCTGAACACCGCCGCCCGGGGCCATGGTGACCAGACCCTGGTGAACTGCGCCAGCGGCGAATACTTCGGCGCCGTGGACCGCCAGGCGCTGAACCTGCCTGTGCTGTCCTGCCGCTTCCTCGAGGAGAAGGACGGCGAGGCCCGGATTGTTTCTTTCTACGCCAAGAAGGCCCGGGGGCTGATGGCGCGCTATGCCATCGACAACCGGATCGAGCGGGCCGCCGATCTGCGCGGCTTCGACGTGGCCGGCTACCGCTACGTTCCGGAACTTTCCTCGGACGAACAATTCACCTTCTCGCGGCCCCAGCCCCAGCCTGTGGCCCAATCCCGCAAGGACGCCTGATCATGGCCGTGGACTACAACCTCGAAGGCCAGACGGCCGTCATCACCGGCTCCACGTCCGGTATCGGCCAGGCCATGGCCGCGGCCCTGGCCGAGCAGGGTGTCAACGTGGTCCTGAATGGCTTTGGTGACCCGGCGAAGATCGAGGCCTACCGGCTGGCGATGCAGAAGTCCACTAACGCGCGGGTGCTCTATCACGGCGCCGACATGACGAAGCCGGGCGAGATCGCCGACCTGATCGCCTATGCCCAGGCGGAACTGGGGCGGCTCGACATCCTGGTGAACAACGCCGGCATCCAGCACGTCTCGCCCGTCGAGTCGTTCCCGGACGACCGCTGGGACACCCTGATCGCGATCAACCTGTCCTCGGTCTTCCACGCGACCAAGGCGGCGATCCCGCTGATGAAGGCCCAGGGCCGAGGCCGGATCGTCAACATCGCCTCGGCCCATGGCCTGGTCGCCTCGCCGTTCAAGGGAGCCTATGTGGCGGCGAAATTCGGGGTGGTGGGCTTCACCAAGGCCTGCGCCCTGGAACTGGCCCGCAGCGGCGTGACCGCCAACGCCATCTGCCCCGGCTATGTGAAGACACCGCTCGTCGAGGCCCAGATCGTTGACCAGGCCAAGGCCCGCGGCATCGCGCCCGAGCGGGTGATCGAGGAGGTCATCCTGGCCGCGCAGCCGAACAAGACCTTCGTGGAATACAGCCAGCTGGCCGGCATGCTGCTGTATCTGGTGTCTGACATGGGCGCCTCGACCACGGGCGCGGCGCTCTCGATCGACGGCGGCTGGACCGCCGCCTGACCTCGCGTCACGGTTTTCATCCCCCGCGCGCGGCGCCATGGTTCGCGCAACAACCGGGAGGACGACCATGACCCTGCATACCAAGCTCTGCGACCTGCTGGGCGTGACCCACCCCATCATGCTGGCCGGCATGGGCGGCGTGTCCTACGCCGAACTGGTGGCCGCGGTGTCGAACGCCGGCGGCTATGGCGTGCTGGGCATGGCCGGGCGCGGCCCGGACTTCATCCGTGAGCAGATGCGCCAGGTGAAGCGCCTGACCGACAAGCCGTTCGGCGTCGACCTGCTGGCCGCCTCGCCGGAATCGCTGACCGCCTCGGTAGACGTGATCATCGAGGAGGGCGCCTCGAGCTTCGTGGCGGGCCTGGGGATTCCCATGCCGATCATGGAGAAGCTCAAGAAGGGCGGCCTGAAGGTCATGGTGGTCTGCGGCGCGGTGAAGCACGCCGTGAAGGCCGAGCAGGCCGGCTGCGACGCGGTAATCTGCCAGGGCGGCGAGGGCGGCGGCCATACGGGCCTCGTGGGCACCCTGCCGCTGGTGGCCCAGGCGGTCGAGCAGGTGAAGATTCCGGTGGTCGCCGCGGGCGGCCTGTATGACGGCCGCGGCCTGGCTGCCGCGCTGAGCCTCGGCGCTGTCGGGGTCTGGATGGGCACCCGGTTCATCGCCAGCCAGGAAGCCCACGCCGGCCAGATGTATCGCGACACCATCGTCGAGGCGACCGACGAGGACACGGTCCGCACCCGCAGCTACTCGGGCAAGCCGATGCGGGTGAAGAAGAACCCCTATGTGGCAGACTGGGAGAGCCGCCCGCAGGACATCCAGCCCTTCCCGCAGCAGGCCATGCTGTCGACGCAGGCCGGGGTGATGGGCGGCATCGGCGGCCAGATCGAGGGCCTGGATGCGGACAGCTCCTGCTTCGCCATGGGCCAGTCGGCCGGCGGCGTGCGCGAGGTGCTTCCGGCGGCCGAGATCGTGGCGCGACTGGTGTCCGAGGCCGAAGCGGCCATCGACCGGGTGGCGGCGATCCGCGCGGGCGCGAAGGTCGGCGCCTAGGCGGCGTTGGCCAGGTAGGCGACCGGGTCCTTCACGAAGTCCCGGGCGTCGGCCAGGCAGCCCTGCCAGGCCTGCAGGTGGGTCGAGGCGTCCTCGCGGGTCATGCTGCGGAACAGGATCGCCGAGTAGAGGACGTGCTGGGCGCCGGACCGGTCCTGGTAGACGCGGCACATCACCGAGGTCTGGTTGAAGGCGTTCACCTGGGCGACCGTCACCGACGTCCTGTCGAGCGCCGCGTCAAGCAGGACGGCGCGGCAGCCCCGGCCCTGCGGAGTGCAACCGGCGAACTGCATCGAGAAGTTGGCCGCGGTGGACGTGACCGCGACGAAGACCGAATCCTCCTCCCGCGCCTTCGTCTGTGCCTGCGCGCCGGCGGCGCCGAGAATCTCCATCAGGCCCTGTGGGTTCTGGGCGTCAAAGGGCGCGGCGGTGACGGCCGGCCGGGCCGCGGGCGACTTCGCGACCGGCGCTTTCGGCGCAGGCGCGGCGGCCAGGCAGACGAGGGCGGCGGGCAGGAGCAGGAGCGTGTTTCGCGTCATGTCCGATGGCTAACAGACCGCCGTCCGGCGCGCGAGAGCGGCGCTGCGCGCAACGTCCGGTTTCCGTAGCGGAGCCGGTCCCGTCCCGATAGACTTCCGAAAAGCCTGGGAGAGCAGACATGAGCCTGTTGATCGCAAGCGTGTTCCTGGTCCTCGCCCTTGTGGTCGCCCTGGGCGCCATCAAGATCGTGCCGCAGGGCCGCGAGTTCACCGTCGAGCAGTTCGGCCGCTACACCCGCACCCTGAAGCCCGGCATCAGCTTCCTGACCCCCTTCGTCGAGGGCATCGGACGCAAGATCAACATGATGGAACAGGTGCTCGACGTGCCGCGCCAGGACGTCATCACCAAGGACAACGTGTCGGTTCAGGTGGACGCCATCGTCTTCATCCAGGTGATGGACGCCGCGGCGGCCGCCTACCGGGTGACCAACCTGGACTTCGCCATCACCCAGCTGACCATGACCAACCTGCGCACCGTGGTCGGCAACATGGAGCTGGACGAGGTGCTGTCCCAGCGCGACCAGATCAATACCCGGCTTCTGGATGTCATCGACCAGGCGACCAGTCCCTGGGGGGTGAAGGTCGCGCGGATCGAGATCAAGGACCTGCAGCCTCCGCCGGACATCACCAACGCCATGGCTCGCCAGATGAAGGCCGAGCGGGAGCGCCGCGCGGTGATCACCGAGGCCGACGGCGAGAAGCAGGCGGCGATCACCGTGGCCGAGGGCCAGAAGCAGTCGGCGATCCTCCAGGCCGAAGGTCGCCGCGAGGCCGCCTTCCGTGACGCCGAGGCCCGCGAACGCTCCGCCGCCGCCGAGGCCAAGGCCACGGAACTGGTGTCGAACGCCATCGCCGCCGGCGACGTGAACGCCATCAACTACTTCATCGCCCAGAAGTACGTGGAAGCCTTCGCCAAGCTGGCCGAGAGCCCGCAGCAGAAGACGGTTATCGTGCCGGCCGAGATGAGCTCGCTGGTCGGCAGCCTGGGCGGCATCGGGGAACTGGTGAAGTCGATCTCGGCCGACGGGCCTCCGTCGCGGCCGCCGGCGCGCCCCCGCACGGGCGCTGTCCCTCCGACGGCGGGTTAGGTCATGGACCAGCTCGCCCTTCTCTATTGGGCTCAGCCGTTCTGGGTGTGGGCTGGCCTGGCAGCCGCCCTGCTGGCCATTGAGGTGCTCACGGGGTCGGGCTGGCTGCTGTGGGCCTCGGCCTCGGCCGCGGTCACCGGCGCCGTGGCGGCCCTGGCCGGGACGGGACTGCCCGCGACACTCGCGGTGTTCGCCGCCCTGACCATGATCTCGACCCTTGCCGCGCGGCGGTATCTGCCGCGCTCCGTTCCGGCGCACGGCGGCGACATCAACGACAACATCGCCCGGCTGGTGGGACATCGGGGCCTGACCGTCGGCGCGTTTGCCGGCGGCGCGGGGAGGGTCTCCATCGATGGGAAGGAATGGGCGGCGCGACTCGATGAGGGCGACGACCTGGACGTGGGCGCGAACGTGGAGGTTACAGGTGTGGACGGCGCACACCTGAGGGTGCGTCGCGCCTGACGATTCCGGTGTGGGATGACGCCGAAAGCGCCGCATGCGGC
The DNA here is from genome assembly GCA_963205005.1 of Pseudomonadota bacterium. GTDB lineage: Bacteria > Pseudomonadota > Alphaproteobacteria > Caulobacterales > Caulobacteraceae > Phenylobacterium. The sequence goes on along the minus strand of CAUJHW010000176.1, from coordinate 26,052 downwards.
TGTAACATCGCCACACTTCAGCCCGCATCTCGGGGCAGCTTGACCCGCGGGACGTCACGGCGCTTATGTGCCCGCAAAATCACGACCCCAAGGTCACGACCCAGGAGAGAATGACGGTGAAGACGCCTAGAGCAATCGGGCTGGCGCTGGCGCTTATGGCCGCGTTTATGGTGCCGGCTTCGGCCATCTCGCAGGGCAAGAAGGCTCCGCCCGCGGTTTCTGAAGCGGCCCGCAAGGCCGGCATGGCCCAGGCCCCCGCGGTCGTGCAGGCCGTCGGCGTCCCCTGTCAGGTGGCCGACGCCCGCCTGATCGGCGAGGACAAGAAGACCAAGACCTCGTACTTCGAAGTCGCCTGCGGCCCGGGCGCCATGGGCTATGTGCTGCAGAACCCGGCGGGCGGCACGCCCACGGCGTTCAGCTGCATCGAGGCGAATACGCCCCCGGCCCCCGGTCAGCCGCCGTCGGCGCCCTGCCTGCTGCCGAGCAACGACAATCCCAAGGCTCTGCTGCAGCCGATGATGAAGGCCGGCGGCGTCGACTGCCTGCCTGAACAGGCCCGCGGCATCGGCCAGACCAAGAGCAACACCTATGTCGAGGTCGCCTGTCAGGGCGGCGCCGGTTACATCGTGCTGGCCAGCGTCCCGTTCGACACCAGCAAGCCCGCGCAGTCGCAGAACTGCCTGATGTATGACGACGCCGACACCAACATCAAATGCGCGATCGGCGACAAGGCCTCCCGCCTGCTGGTCGTCGACAAGTACGTGTCCGCCGCCAACAACGGCTGCGTGGTCAAGGACCGTCGCTTTGTCGGCGTGTCCAAGGACAGCTCCACCTTCTACGAGGCGTCCTGCCAGGACGGTAAGGGCTACATCTACAAGGCCAGCGCCGCCGGCGCCCTGGCCGAGACCTATGAGTGCGCCAAGGCCACCCAGATCCTGGGCGGCTGCGAGCTGACCGACGCCCGCGCGGCCCTGACCGAGCAGGCGGCCCTCTACACCAAGCTGGCCAAGGCGGCCGGTTCGAACTGCGAAGTGGAACGCTACGCCCTGTTCCCGCCCAAGTCGGGCGAAGAGGACGTGGAACTGGTCTGCAAGGACGGCGTCGGCGCCATCGGCATCTTCAAGGCCGGCGGCAAGGGCAGCCAGGTTGTCGACTGCGCTCGCGCACCGGTGGCCGGCTTCAAGTGCTCGCTGAGCAAGGACGCCAGCCTGGCCCCGCTCACGGCCGACCTGAAGAAGTTCAACTTCAACTCCTGCGAGGTCTCGAACAGCCGCGTCATCGGCAAGACGGAAGCCGGCACGACCTATGTCGAAGTCGCCTGCGCCGACAAGCTGAAGGGCTATGTCATCGAGTACCAGAGCGCCCCGGCGGTCACCGCCATCAAGGCCCTCGGCTGCGCCTTCGCCGGCAACTGCAAGCTGCCCGGCAACACCTGAGTTCGGTTCACGTCCGAACGGCGAGGCCCGCGGAGCGATCCGCGGGCCTTTTGCTTGCGCGACGCTGCGGCAGGTCGGGAATCTGGGCGGGCAAACGGAGAATGCGATGCCCGCCTACGTCATCTTCATCAAGAACAAGACCATCGACCCCGAGGAACTCAAGACCTACGGCCAGAAGGCCGGCGGCGCGCGGGGCGACCACAAGATCACGCCGCTGGCCTTCTATGGCCCGCTGGAAGTGCTGGAAGGCGAGGACGCCGAGGGCGTCGTGCTCTTGCAGTTCGAGGACAAGGCCGCGGCCAGGGCCTGGTACGACAGCCCGGCCTACCAGGACGCCAAGCAGCACCGGCTCAAGGGCGCCGACTACCGGGTGATCCTGGCCGAGGGCCTCTAGATACCTGCAGGACGGGGCGGGCTTTAGCCCGCCCTAGATCCTGGCTTCGATGAACATCGGGCCGCGCTGGGCCATGGCGCCGGCGAAGGCCTTCTCGAAGTCCTCGGCGGTCGAGCAGCTCACCGCCGGGAGACCGAGGCCCCTGGCCACCGACACGAAGTCGATGTTGGGGTCGCCCAGGTCCAGCAGCTTGCGGGCCGAGGGGCCCGCCTCGCCCGCGCCGGTGCGCTGCATCTCGATGTTGAGGATGCGGTAGGTGTAGTTGGCGAACACCACGACGGTCACGTCGAGGTTTTCCCGCGCAAGGGTCCAGAGCGCCTGGATCGTGTACATCGCCGAGCCGTCGCCGTTCAGGCTGAGCACCTTGCGGTCGGGCGCCGCCACAGCCGCGCCGATGGCCAGCGGCAGGCCGATGCCGATCGCCCCGCCGGTCAGGGCCAGCACCTCGTGCGCCCGCGCCGTCGCCGCCGCCGCCGCCACGCCGGCGCCGGAGGTCACCGAGTCGTCGCAGACGATGGCGCCCTCGGGCATGTGCCGGGCGATGGAGGCTCCGATCGTGTAGGCGTTCAGCGCGCCGCTGGGCGCCGCGTCGGGCAGCTTCAGGGACTGCTTCGGGCCTTCCTTCGGTCCGCCGAGCGCGTCGGCCAGGGCGGCGAGGCCAGCCACCGAATCCTCATTGCGCGCCGCCAGGGTGAGCGTCTGGCAGCCCTCGGGCACAAGCACGCTCGGGCGGTCAGGATAGGCGAAGAAGGCCACCGGCATGGTCGTGCCGACGAAGACCATCAGGTCGACGCCCTCGAGCTCTGCCAGGGCCGCCTCGCCGAAATACTGCATGCGCTTCGGCGCGAAGGCGCCGGCGCCGCGCGGCGTGCGGGCGATGAAGGTATCGGTGTAGACCGTGATCCCTGCGGCCTGGAGGCGAGCGGCCTCCTTGATGGCTTCGGCTCGGCAGGCCTGGCCGCCCAGCAGGACGACCGGCTTCTTCGCCGCCTTGAGCGCACGGGCGGCCGCTTCCACGGCCGGGCCCGAAGGCGCGGGCCGGACCGGCATCTGGGCCATTACCGGATCGCCACTGGCCGGCAGCCAGGCCGAGTCCGCGGGCAGGATCAGGCTGACCGGGCCGCCGGGCGGGCCATAGCTGGCCGCAACGGCCTCGGCCGTCAGGCTGGCGACGGACTCCGGCGTGTCGGCCGACTTCGCCCAGATCGAGTTGGGCTTCACCAGGGTGGCGATGTCGGAGTTCAGCGGGGCGTCGTACTGGCGGTGATAGGTGGCGTGGTCGCCGATCACGTTGACGATCGGGGTGTAGGCGCGGCGCGCGTTGTGCAGGTTGGCCACGCCGTTGCCGTAGCCCGGGCCCAGGTGCAGCAGGGTGCACGCCGGCCGGTCGGCGATGCGGCCGTAACCGTCCGCCGCGCCGGTCGCCACGCCCTCGAACTGGCAGAGCACTGGACGCATGGCCGGGACGCCGTCCAGGGCCGCCACGAACTGCATCTCGCTGGTGCCGGGGTTGGCGAAGCAGGCGGTGACTTCGTTGGCCACCAGGGTGGCGATCAGGGCATCGGCGCCGTTCATCAGAACACCATCACGTCTTCAGGGGCGGGGTCAGCGAAGAGCCGTTTCACGGCGTCCGCGCGGCGGGTTCGGGCGATGCCCTGGGCGATATAGCCCTTGTCTGTGATCTCACCGGCGTTGGCGTCCGGGGCGTCGGGCAGCACCAGCGCGCGGGCGATGCGGCCGCCGGAGCCCTTGGCGCGGGCATTGTGGTCAGTCAGGCCCGCCCGGACGGCGGTCGCGATGGCGTCGCGGTCCATCGTCGGGTTGGGATAGAGCAGCAGGCCGACCGCCTCCTCGCCCTCGCCGCAGACCACCGCGTCCGTGACCGCGTCGCCGATGGCCCCGATGGCGCCCAGGCGCAGTTCGCCTACCGAGACAAAGGTGCCCGACACCAGTTTGAAGTTCTCGGAAATACGGCCGTCGAAGACCATGCCGGCCATCGGGTTGCCCGGCTCGACAAACCTTGCCGCGTCGCCCACCCGGTAGAAGCCTTCGTCATCGAAGGACGCCGCCGACAGCTCCGGGCGACCCAGGTAGCCGGGTGACACCTGCGGGCCCTTGACCCGAAATTCCAGCTTGCCCGCTTCCGGCACCAGCCGCACTGCCACGCCCGGCAGCGGCAGGCCGATCATGCCCATGCGGGCGTTGGTCCAGTGGACGTTGCAGGCGGTCGGGCCGGTCTCGGTGGCGCCATAGCCCGAGCCGAAGCTGATCCGCTCGCCCACCGTCCGCACCGCCACCGCCTGTATCCGGTCCGCCGTCGCCTGTCCCAGCGCCGCGCCGCCGTACTGCAGCAGCCGCACCCGTTCGAAGAAGGTGCGGGCCAGCTGGTCGTCGCTCTCCAGCGCCTCGGCGAACAGCATCCAGGCGGCCGGCACCATGTTCTGGTAGGTCGGCGAGATCTCCTTGAGGTTCCGGATCGTCTCGCCGAACCGCGCCGCCGTCGGCTGGCCCGCGTCTATGTAGACCGTTCCGCCCCGCCGCGCGGCCATATGCAGGATCGCGTTGCCGCCCAGGCTGTGGCTCCAGGGCGCCGAGTGCACCATCACCGGCGGATCGGGATCGTTGAAACAGGCGTCGATCTGGGCGGCGTTGGTGCTCATGCCCAGGTGGGTGCAGATCACCGCCTTGGGCAGGCCCGTCGAGCCCGAGGTCAACAGGTACTTGGCGTGCTGCTCCGGCGTCGCGGTCGGTTCGGCGGAGCCGGCGCGGTACAGCTGGTCCAGCGAAACGTCGCCCGGCCGGGGGTTCACCCCGGCGATCACCGGCAGACCGCCCAGGATCTCGGCCGACAGTCCATCGGCGAACAGGGCCGCATCCTCGCAGTAGACCGCCGCCGGGTTCAGCACCTGGCAGGCGTGGGTCAGCCGGGCCAGGTTGGCGCCGGCCAGGCCGTACTGCGGCGACACCGGGGCGACCGGCATGCCCTGGCTCATGGCCGCGTAGGAAATCAGCGCGTGGTCGATGTTGTTCCGCGCAAGGATGAGCAGCGGGCGCTCTCCGACGACCCCCAGCTGCCGCAACCCGGCGGCCAGGGCCCGGATGCGGTCCCAGGCCTCGGCGAACGTCAGCCTGCGCCAGCCGTCGCCCGAGCGCTCGGCAAGCCAGAGGCGGTCCGGCGCGGCTGCGGCCCAGTGAGCCAGGGAGACAGTGGTCGTCTGGTGCTCGGTCGAGAACGGGGTCGGATTGCTCAGCAGGAACTCGCCGCCCGCCCGCTCCACCACGTCCAGCCGGCGCGGCGCATAGCGGGGGTCCCGGAACGGGGCGGTCGAGGTGTGAAGCTCAGCGTCCATCCATTCCGGTTAGTCGCTGGCGCGCCGTCCGTCGAGAGGCTGTCAGCTGGCCAGAGTCTCCAGGAACCTCACCGGCTCGCCGGTTCCCTTCGCCACGATCTCGTCGTCGCGCATCACCACGCGGCCGCGGATGATGGTGGCCATCGGCCAGCCCCTGGCCTCGAAGCCGTCGAACGGGGTCCAGCCGGAGCGGGTCGCCATCTGGTCGTGGGTGATGGTCCGCCGGGCCTTGAGGTCGACGATGGTCAGGTCGGCGTCGTAGCCCACGGCCAGCCGGCCCTTGTCGGCCAGGCCGAACACCCGGTGCGCGCCATGGCTGGTCAGATCCACCAGCCGCTCCAGGCTGAGCTTCCCGTCGGCGACATGCGTCAGCATGATCGGCAGCAGGGTCTGCACGCCTGGCATGCCCGACGGCGAGGCCGGATAGGGCCGGGCCTTTTCCTCGCGGGTGTGCGGGGCGTGGTCGGAGCCCAGCACGTCGGCGACGCCGTTGGCGACTCCCGCCCAGAGCCCCGCGCGGTGGTAGGCGTCGCGGATCGGGGGGTTCATCTGGGCGAAGGCCTTGAGGCGCTCATAGGCCTCCGGGCCCGCCAGGGTCAGGTGCTGCGGCGTCAGCTCGACCGAGGCCACGTCCTTGTGGGCGGCGAGATACTCGATCTCTTCCCTGGTGGTCACGTGCAGGACGTGGATGCGCTTGCCCAACTCCTTGGCCAGCCGCACCAGCCGGTGGGTGGACTGGATCGCCGACTGAGCGTCGCGGACCTCCGGGTGGCTGGTCCAGTCGCCGGTGCGGGCCAGCGGCCGGCGCTCGGCCAGGCGGTACTCGTCCTCCGAGTGGAAGGCGGCGCGGCGGTTGATGTGGCGCAGCACCTGCTCGATGCCTTCGTCGTCCTGCACCAGCAGGGTGCCGGTCGAGGCGCCCATGAACACCTTGATCCCGCAGCAGCCCGGCAGGCGCTCCAGCTCGCCCAGGAAGGCCGCGTTCTCATGTGTGCCGCCGACGTAGAAGGCGTGGTCGCAGTGCATGCGGTGGTTGGCGCGCTTCAGCTTGTCGGCCAGCGCATCCGGGTCGGTTGTGGTGGGCTCTGTGTTCGGCATCTCAAAGACGGCGACAACGCCTCCGAGAACTGCGCACTGCGACCCGGTCTCCAGGTCTTCCTTCCACTCCAGCCCGGGCTCGCGGAAGTGGACCTGGGTGTCGATCACGCCGGGCATGACGGTCAGGCCCGTGGCGTCGAAGACCTCGCCGGCGGAAGCCTGGCCCAGGTCCCCCACCGCGGCGATTTTGCCGTCGCGCACGCCCACATCGGCGAAGCCACGCCCGGCGTGGTTCACCACCTCGCCGCCACGGACGATCAGGTCATAGGTTTCAGGCATGCTTGGCTTCCGTGGCCTTCACGAGCTCGTTGGCGGCGGCGACGACGGTCTTCACCGGCAGGTCCATCATGTGACACAGCGCCTGGCTGAAGCCAGGGTCAACCGCCTGGATCTGTTCGAAGGATCGGGGGCCCCGCACCACCCGCGTGTACTCGCCCCAGGGCGCATAGAGACGCTCGTCGGAAGGGCCGAACAGACCGATGGTCGGCGTCCCGGATGCGGCGGCCAGATGCATGGCGCCCGAATCGTTGCCGATGAACAGCCGCGCCCGCTTCAGGCAGGCAAAGGCCGTCAGCAGGTCGACCTTGCCCGCCAGGTTGATGAATCGCCGACCTGCTGAATCCTTCAGCGACCGCGCCAGCGCGTCGTCGCCGGGACCGCCCAGCACCATCAGTCGACCACCCGCCAGCGGCCCGTAGCCGTGCAGCAGGGTCATGGCCACCTGACTGAACCGCTCTACCGGCCAGGTCTTGCCGACCCAGTTGGCGGCCGGAGCCATGGCCAGGATCGGGCCCGCGCCTTTCGTCAGTTCGTCGGCATAGGCCTCGACATCAGGGCTGGTGAAGATGTGCGGCGGCGCCGGATCGTCCTCGATCCGCAGGGTGCGGGCCGCCTCCAGGACCTTGTGGATCGGCTGGGGGCTCCGGCGGTGGATCGCGCGGCGCTTCGTGCTGAGGAAGCGCGAGATGCCGGACCCGCGCAGGTCGACGATCAGGCCCCAGCGGGTGTGTCGCACCTTGCGCCACAGTTCGAGCCAGTGGCCGCCGCTCTTTGACTTCTCGAACACGATGACCCGGTCGAGATTCGGGGTGTGCGCGAACAGCGGCGCGGCGTCCGGCCCCGCCACGATGGTGAAGCGGGCGCCGGGAATTTCGTCGTGCAGACGCTTGATCAGGCCCGATGACAGCACCGCATCGCCGATCCGCGTGGCGGTGATGAACAGGATGGGAAAGCCGGCGGCGGGGGACATCGGCGTCTCTATAGGCATGCGAAGGGTGGCGCTCCACTGCGCGCGGCCCCAGATTGGCAGGATGTCGCAGAGTGTCTCAATCGCGCACCTTAATAGCCGGGCCCTGATCGCCGTGGGCGGGCCGGACTGGCGGAATTTCCTGCAGGGTCTGATCACCCAGGATGTCGAGACGATGGCGCCGGGCGAGGCGCGGTTTGGCGCGCTGCTGACCCCGCAGGGGCGGCTTCTCTACGACCTGTTCGTCGTGGAACGCCCGGAGGGGGGCGCCTGGCTGGATGTGGAGGCCGCGCGCCGGGATGCGATCCTGCAGCGGCTGATGATCTACCGGCTGCGGGCCAAGGTGGAACTGGCGGCGGACGACACGCCGGTGAGCGTCCTGTTTTCCGACGGCTTCGCGCCGAAGCCCGAAGGCCAGGGCTGGGTCGCCGACCCCCGGCTGCCGGACCTGGGCTGGCGCGGCTATGGCGCCGAGCCGCCTACGGACGCGGTTCCCGCCGATGAAGCCGCCCGCGAGGCGCAGAAGCTGTGGCTGGGCGTGCCCGGCCCCGCCGACTGGGGCAGCGAGAAGGTCTATCCCATCGAGGCCAACTTCGACCTCCTGAACGGCATCGACTTCCACAAGGGCTGCTTTGTTGGCCAGGAAACCACGTCGCGGATGAAACGGCGGGGCGTGATCAAGAGCCGTATGCTGCCGCTGGTGTTCGACGGCCCGTCGCCCGCGCCCGGGTCGGAGGTGCTGGCCGGCGATCTGCGGGCGGGTGAAGTGCTGTCGGGCGCCTCGGGCCGCGCCATGGCCCTGGTCCGGCTGGACCGCGCGATCGGGGCGGCTCTGACGGTGGACGGGCGACCCGTGCGCGTGGAAGTCCCGGCGTGGATGGCGGACGCGGTGGCTGAGCCTGCGGCCTGAACACTCGCCCCTGAAACTCACCCTTGTTTCCGGACCCCGGCTGCGCTGAGAGTGCCGCCGATGACCCAGTCCCTGACCCGATGCGAATGGCGCGGCATGGCCGGCGACCCGCTGTACGAGGCCTATCACGACACCGAGTGGGGCGTGCCCGAGTATGACTCGCGCGCGCTGTGGGAAAAGCTGGTGCTGGACGGCTTCCAGGCGGGCCTCGCCTGGATCACCATCCTGCGCAAGCGCGAGGCGTTCCGCGCGGCCTTCGACAACTTCGATCCCGAGAAGGTCGCGGCCTATGGCGACGCCGACCGGGCGCGGTTGATGGCCGACGCCGGGATCGTGCGCTCCAACGCCAAGATCGATGCGGCCATCAACGGCGCGAGGATCTACCTGGCCATGCGCGACCGGGGCGAGGACTTCTCGGAGTTCTGCTGGGGCTTCGTGGACGGCAAGCCGGTCCAGAACCGCTGGACGGCCTTCGGCGACGTCCCGGCCCAGACGCCGCTGGCGGTGGAGGTGTCCAAGGCGCTGAAGGCGAAGGGCTTCAAGTTCGTCGGCCCGGTGATCGTCTACGCCTGGATGCAGGCCGTCGGCATGGTCAACGACCACTTCGTCGCCTGCCACCGGCATGATGCGGTTAAGAGCCTCGCTCGCTGATGCCCAAGGGCCCCACCCTTCTGCTGGAGCGTACCTACATCGACGGCCACGTCTGCGGCGTGGACGAAGCGGGACGCGGGCCGTGGGCCGGGCCGGTGAGTGCGGGTGCGGTGATCCTCGATCCGAAACGCATCCCCAAGGGCCTGGACGACTCCAAGAAGCTGACCGCGAAGGCGCGTGAGGCGCTGGAACTGGAGATCATGGACAAGGCCCTGGCCTGGGGCGTCGGCTTCGCCAGCGTCGAGGAGATCGAGGACCTCAACATCCTGCACGCCACGGGGCTGGCCATGTGCCGGGCCATCGAGGCCATGGCGATCCAGCCGACTTACGCCCTGGTCGACGGCAACTATCCCTTCCGTCTGCCCTGCGAGGTGCGGACGGTGGTAGGCGGCGACGGGAAATCCAAGTCCATCGCGGCGGCCTCCATCCTGGCCAAGGTGGCGCGCGACCGGCTGATGATCGAGATGGACGCGCTCTATCCCGGCTACGGCTTCGCTCGCCACAAGGGCTACAACGCCCCGATCCATACCGAGGCGCTGGTCACGCTGGGCCCCTGCGCGATCCACCGACGCGGCTGGCGGCCGGTGAAGATGGTGCTGATGGGACTGGATCCACGCCAGGCCGAGACGGTGCAGGACGAGTTCGCGTTCGAAGGCTGAACGCCGTTCTTCAAGGCCAAGGTTACCTTAACAACCCTGGTTTACGGTGGCGCTTCCTGCAGAAGCTGGAAGGCGACGACGTGTCCATTACCCACAAGGGTCAGACCCACTACGATATGATCGTGATCGGCAGCGGCCCGGCCGGACGGCGGGCAGCCGTTCAGGGCGCCAAGTTCGGCAAGCGCATCCTGGTGATCGAGCGCGGCCGCCGGGTGGGGGGCGTTTCGGTCCACACCGGCACCATCCCCTCCAAGACCCTCCGCGAGACGGTCCTGAACCTCTCGGGCTGGCGTGAGCGCGGCTTCTACGGCCGCGCCTACCGCGCCAAGCAGAACATTACTGCCGACGACCTGCGCAAGCGCCTGGAGATCACCCTACACCACGAGGTCGAGGTGCTGGAGCACCAGTTCGCGCGCAACATGGTCGACACCCTGACCGGTTCGGCTCGGTTCATCGACCCGCACACCATCACCGTCGACGGCCCCGAAGGCGTGATGACCTTCACCGCCGACCGCTACGTGATCGCCGCGGGCACCCGGCCCTACAGGCCCTCGCACATCGCCTTCGACGGCGAGAACATCGTCGACAGCGATGAGATCCTCGACCTGACCCGCATCCCGCGCCAGCTAGTGGTCGTGGGCGCCAGCGTCATCGGCATGGAATACGCCTCCATCTTCAGCACGCTGGACGTGAAGGTGACGGTCGTCGAGCCGGCCCCGGGCATGATGCCGTTCCTCGACCGCGAGCTGGCCGAGGAGTTCGTCCATGACCTGCGCGACCGCGGAGTCAGCATCCGTTTCAACGCCCAGGTGGTCAGCGCCTCGGTCCAGGGGCCGGGCCGCTGCCTGGTGTCCATGGCCGACGGCCGCGAGCTGCGCGCCGACATGGTGCTGTTCTCGGCGGGTCGCGAGGGCGCGGTGGATACGCTCAACCTGCCGGCCTGCGGGCTGGAGGCCGACGCCCGCGGTCGCCTGACCGTAGACAAGGCAAGCTTCCAGACCGCGACGCCGCACATCTACGCCGCCGGCGACATCGTCGGCTTCCCGAGCCTGGCTTCCACCTCGATGGAGCAGGGCCGCATCGCCGCCTGCCATGCGTTCGGCGAGCCGATCCAGGCGGCGCCGGAATTCTTCCCCTATGGCATCTATTCGGTGCCGGAGATCTCGACCATCGGCATCACCGAGGAACAGGCCCGGGAGCGGTCGATCCCCTACGAGTGCGGCGTGGCGCGGTTCCGGGAGACCTCCCGCGGCCACATCATGGGCATCGAGACCGGCTTCATGAAGATGCTGTTCGCCCTTGAGACCCGTCGGCTGCTGGGCGTCCACATCGTGGGCGAAGGAGCGACTGAACTGATCCACATCGGCCAGGCGGTGCTGAACCTGGAGGGCACGCTCGACTACTTCGTCGAGAACACCTTCAACTATCCGACCCTGGCCGAGGCCTACAAGGTGGCCGCCCTTGACGCCTGGAACCGCATGCCCCGCCAGCAGGCCAGCGTGCGGCTGACCGAGCAGACCCTGGAGCGCGCGGTGCGGGTGGTCGGGGGCTGACGCCTCCGACCCGCAATTAACCCCGCGTTGACCATGGCCGTTGACGGCCCGTTCACCATGTCAGGCCAGGATTCAGTCTGCTGTTTCCGAAGGGTTGGGCCATGGGGCTGCCGGTTGACACCATTGTGCGGGGCGATTGCCTGGAGGAGCTGAAGAAGCTCCCCGACAGGTCGGTCGATCTCGTGTTCGCCGACCCGCCCTACAACCTCCAACTCGGCGGCGACCTGCTGCGGCCGGACAATTCCAAGGTGGACGCGGTCGACGACGACTGGGACCGCTTCGAGAGCTTCGAGACCTACGACGCCTTCACCCGCGCCTGGATGAAGGAATGCCGTCGCGTGCTGAAGGACGACGGCGCCCTGTGGGTGATCGGCAGCTATCACAACATCTTCCGCTGCGGCGTGGCGCTGCAGGACCTGGGCTTCTGGATCCTCAACGACATCGTCTGGCGCAAGTCCAACCCGATGCCGAACTTCAAGGGCACCCGGTTCACCAACGCCCACGAGACGCTGATCTGGGCGTCCAAGTCGCGCGGCGGGCGTCGCTACACCTTCAACTACGACGCCATGAAGATGGCCAATGACGAGTTGCAGATGCGATCCGACTGGACGTTCGCGCTGTGCACTGGCGACGAGCGGCTGAAGGACGACGCCGGGACCAAGGCCCATCCCACCCAGAAGCCGGAAGCCCTGCTGCACCGGGTGATCATGGCCTCCACGAAGCCCGGGGACATCATCCTCGACCCGTTCTTCGGCACCGGCACAACCGGCGCGGTGGCCCGCCGGACCGGACGCCACTTCATCGGCATCGAGCGCGAGGCCGAGTACGCGAACATCGCAGAGGCGCGCATCGCCAAGGTCATCCCGGCCACGGCAGAGGAACTGCTTGTGACCGGCTCCAAGCGGTCCGAACCCAGGGTGCCCTTCGGCAGCCTGGTCGAGGCGGGCCTGCTGCGGGCCGGCGACATGCTCTACTGCCCCAAGGGTCGCAACGCAGCCCGGGTGCGGCCGGACGGTAGCCTGGTGGTGGGTGAGATCACAGGCTCGATCCACAAGATGGGCGCGATGGTGCAGTCGGCGCCGGCCTGCAACGGCTGGACCTACTGGCATTTCAAGACCGACAAGGGCCTCGCCCCCATCGACGTCCTGCGCGCCAAGGTGCGGGCGCAACTACCCAACTAATTCGCGCCGGGGCTGGACCCCGCCGGAATTCCAAACCACCCTTACGAAAAGTTCGGGGGAGTTGCGGGCATGATCGGACGTCGAGAATGAACCCGCGCGTCTTCGTCCTGACGCTGTGTACGTTCGCCTTCGGGTCCGCGGCCTTCATCTTCGCCGGCCTGCTGGAAGAGATGGCGAAGGACCTTGGCGTCTCGACCGCCGTCGCCGGCCAGCTCCAGACCGCCTATGTCCTGACCTCGGCCCTGCTGGGGCCCGTCGCGGCGTGGATTCTCGGGCGGCTGGACCGCAAGTTCGTGGTCATCGCCGGGCTGGTGCTCAGCATCATCCTGCACCTGGCCTGCAGCCTCGCGCCGAATTTCCAGACCCTCCTGGTGTTCCGGGCGTTCGCGGGCCTGGCCGGGGCGATGTCCGGACCCGCGGCCAGTGTCGCGGCCGCCTCGCTGGTCCCGCCAGAGCGGCGCGGCTCGGCGCTCGCCATGGTCTCCGGCGGTATGACCCTGGCCTTCGTGGTGGGTATCCCGCTGGGTAGTATTGTCGGCTCGATCTTCGACTGGCGAGCCACCTTCCTGGTCGCGGCCTCGCTGTCGACCATCGCGCTGGTCGGCGTCGTCTTCTTCCTGCCGCGCGTGCCCGCGCCGCCGAAGCGCGAAGGTGGCCGGCTGGAGATCTCGGCGATCTGGCCGCTCTACCTGACCAGCTTTCTGACCTTCGCCGCCAACATGACCCTCAATCTCTACATCGCCCCCATCGTGCGGGTGGGCACGGGTGTGACGGGCGCCGGCGTGGCCATCTTCCAGGCCATGATCGGCTTTGGGGCTGCCGCGGGACTGTGGATCGGAGGGCGCGCCGCCGACCGCGATGCCGGCAAGACCTGGGTCCTCCAGGGCATCGTCATGCAGGCTGCGGCCATGAGCCTGCATCTGGCGGCGACGCACCACCTGCTGCCCCCCGGCCTGCCCAGCGAGGCGCTGGTCGCCGCGGCCATCTTCCTGGCCGCCATGGCGCTGTTCTCGATCTCGCCGGTCACCCAGTCCCGCCTGATCCAGATGACCAACGGCGCGCCCGTCGCCCTGGCGCTGAACGGCTCGGTGTTCTCGATGGGGCAGGCCTGGGGCGCGACCCTGGGCGGGATCGCCCTGGCCAGCTACGGCGTGCCGGCCATTCCTGCGGCGGCGCTGATGATGTCGGCGATCGGATTCACCACCCTGATCTTCGTCTTCCCCCGCGCGCCTGCGCCAAAGTCCTAGAGCAGGCTCGACAGACCCGCCCGGGCCGCCTTCAGGAACACGCTGGGCAGGCCGTCCAGGTCCCGAAGCGGGCTCCAGATCACATCAGCCGCCTCGCCTTCGGCCCTCAGGATCTGCAGCGTCAGGGTGAAGTGGGTGAAGCCATGCTCCACCTCGCCAGCGCTTTGCCAGGCGGCCCGGGCGGGGGCCGCGTCCAGGGCCTCGGTGTCGCTCCAGCGCCCGTCGCGCCAGTCGCTGGTTGGCAGAGCCAGCATCCCGCCCAGCAGTCCCTTGGGCGGGCGGCGCACCAGGGCCACCTCGTCGCCCCGGGTGAGCACATAGGCGACGCCATGGCGATGCGGCCGCGCGGCCTTGGCGGTCCGGCGGGGATAGCTGTCCGGCGCGCCGGACGCGCGCGCGGCGCAGTGCGCCGCGACCGGGCACCGATCGCACAGGGGGGACTTCGGCCGGCAGATCGTCGCGCCGAGGTCCATCAGCGCCTGAGCCCAGTCGCCCGGCCTGTGGTCGCGCACCAGTCCGGCCGCCAGCCGCTTCAGCTCCGGCTTGGCGTCGGGCAGCGGGGCCTCCACCGAGAATAGCCGCGCCATCACCCGCTCTACATTGCCGTCCACGACATTGGTCGCCAGGTCGAAGGCGATCGCGCCGACGGCGGCGGCGGTGTAGGGACCTAGGCCCGGAAGGGCCCGCAGGCCGGCCTCGGTGTCGGGGAACACTCCGCCATGGTCATTTGCCACCGCCCGGGCGCAGGCCAACAGGTTGCGGGCGCGGGCGTAGTAGCCAAGCCCGGCCCAGGCCGCCATGACCTCGCCGTCGGCCTCCCCTGCCAGGTCCGACACCGTCGGCCAGCGGTCCGTGAAGGCCAGGAAGTAGGGTGTCGCGTGTGGAACGGTCGTCTGCTGCAGCATCACTTCTGACAGCCACACCCGGTACGGATCGGCGCGTTCTCCGGCCGCGTGATCGGCCGGCCCCACGCGCCAGGGAAGCGACCGCGCATTGAGGTCGTACCAGGCCAGAAGCTGGGCGCGTAGGAGATCAGGGTCCACGGGGTGGCCTACCACCGCTGTTCTTCACCGCGAAGATGGGCGAAACGGATTCGTGGAGACCTCGGGAGAATGGCGATGTCCGAACATCTCTTGCCTGGCCTGGCGGCGGAGGAGTTGCGACGCGTCCGCGCGCCCCTGGAATCCGCGTGGACCCTGCCGCCGGCGGCCTACCTCAGCGAGGACATCCACGATCTGGAAACCGAGCGGATCTTCCGCAAGACGTGGTTCCCTCTGGCCCGCCTCGAGCAGCTGGCGCAGCCCGGCGACTTCCTCGCGCTCGACCTGATGGGCCAGCCGCTGCTGCTGGTCCACGGGGTGGACGGCCAGGTCCGGGCGATGTCCAATGTCTGCCTTCACCGGGCGGCGCCGATTGCCGAGGGATCCGGCCATCGCAGGCTGTTCACCTGCCCCTACCACGCCTGGGCCTATGACACGGTCGGGCAGCTTGTGGCCGCGCCGCTCATGGAGGGCGCCGAAGGGTTCGATCCCGCGGCTTGCCGGCTGCCCCAGATTCGCACGGAGGTGTGGGAGGGCTTTGTCATGGTCAACCTCGACCAGAACGCTGCGTCGTTCGCGCCGCAGGTGGTGGGCCTGACCCGCTATTTCGCCAACTTCCGCCTGAGCGACATGGCCATCGTCCGGACGCTGACGTTCGACAGCGCCTGGAACTGGAAGGTTCTGGTCGAGAATTTCATGGAGGCCTACCACCACATCGCCACCCACTCGCAGACCTTCGAGCCAATCTACCACGCCCGCGATTCCCGGGTTGAGGACACCGATGGGCCCTGGGCGATCCTGCACATGCCGTCGTCGGATCCTGATGCGCCGCCTCGGGAGCATCTGGTCCGCGGGCTGGAGGACTGGCAGGCCCGCGACCTGTTCGCCGCCGTGGTCTTCCCGCACTTCATGTTCGCGGTGAATGGCGACGGCCTGTTCTGGTACCAGGTCTTCCCGGAGGGTGCCGGCCGCCTGACGCTCAGGATTCATATCGGCATGCCCAGGACCGCCCTGGACCTCGAAGGCTTCGAGGAGATGGCGGATGGGGCCGCGGCGGTTGCGGACCACATCCATCAGGAGGACATCGCGGCCAATGATCTCGTCTGGCGCGGCCTCAATGCGCCGATGACCGGGCAGGGACGGCTTTCTCCGCTTGAACGGGCCATCTGGCAGCTGAACCAGTGGTGGCTCGACCGGCTCTGCGATCAACCGGGCGCCTAGGTTCGCGTCTACCGCCCGCGCCGCCGGCGCGGTAGGATCCGCCATGCGCCGCCGCCTGCCCGACGTCGAGGACACGCTCAGGATCCTCAAGGAGAAGCGGACCCGGCCGGGTCATCGCCCGCCGCCGCCAGCCGGCCGTGCGCTGCGCGGGTTCATGAAGGAGCTGGACGGCCGATTCGGACAGGGCGCCTCGGCGCTGACCGCGCGCTGGAAGGAAGTGGTCGGCCCGGACATCGCCCGCCGGACCGAGCCGGTGAAGCTGGTGAAGGGCCGCAATGGCGGCCCCTCGTCGCTTGAGATCCGGGTGGCGGGGCCAGCGGCCGCGATCATCCAGCATCAGGCGCACGACATCCTGGCCCGGGTGAACGTGTTTCTCGGCCCTGATGCGGTCCAGAAGCTGCGGATCATCCAGGGGCCGCTCCGTCGGGTCCCGCCCCCGCCGCAGCCGCGCCGCCGGGCGCCGCTGGACGCCGCCGAGGAGGCGATGCTGATGGAAAGCCTCGCCGGCGCCCCTGAAGGGCGGCTCAAGGACGCCCTTGTCGCGCTCGGACGGGGCGTCCTGCGCCGCAGCAGCTAGTTGACACATATCCGCCGCGGTCTAATCCGCAGGTTCCCGCTGGAACCCTCGCTGAGAGGGTTTGTGCGAGTGCGCGGGAATCGCGCTTTAATCCTTCGTTCAGATCCGGAAGGTCCCCGATGTCGATCCCCAGCCGCCGTCTCTTGATGGTCGCCGCCGCCGCGATGGCGGCCCTGTCGCTTGCCGGATGCAACAACGCCGGCGGTGGCGCAGCCGCAGGCGGCGACGCCATGACCATGGGCAAGGCCGACGCGCCTGTGAAGGTCGAGGAGTACGCCTCGACCACGTGCAGCCACTGCGGTCGGTTCAACAGCGACGTCTTCCCGGCGTTCAAGGCCAAGTACATCGACACCGGCAAGGTGCAGTACACCTTCCACGAGTTCCTGACCCCGCCCGAGGCGGTCGCCGCAGCCGGCTTCCTCACCGCGCGCTGCGCGGGCAAGGACAAGTACTTCAGCGTCATCGACGCGCTGTTCCGCAGCCAGGATGAGATGTTCCGCAGCGGCGACGCCCGCGGCACGCTGCTCAAGGTGGCCCAGTCGGTGGGCATGACCGAGGAGCAGTTCAACAAGTGCGTTTCGGACGAGGCCGCTAACAAGGCCCTGAACGCCCGCATTGAGGCGTCCCAGAAGCGCGGCATTTCATCGACGCCGACGTTCTTCTTCAACGGCAAGAAGTCGAAGGAAGGCGAGATGACCCTCCAGGAGCTCGACGCCGCCGTGGCCGAGGCCTCGAAGTAGGATGTCCGGCTACACACGGCGTGCCGCCCTCGCCACCGCCGCGGGCCTCGCGGCGGGCGCGGTCGCGCCGGCGTGGGCCGCGGTCCCGGCCAGGGGATGGCCTGTCGCGCCGGGGGACATGAGCCTGGGCAACCCCAGGGCCCCGGTGCATGTGGTCGAGTACCTGTCCCTGACCTGCCCGCACTGCGCCCACTTCCATGAGACGATCTTTCCGGCTTTCCGGGCGAAGTACATCGACACCGGGCGGGTCTATTTCACGCTCCGCGAACTGCTGACCGCTCCGGCCCAGATTGCGGCGGCCGGCTTTCTCATGGCCCGCTGCAATGGCGGGGCGAGGTATTTCACCGTCATCGACCAGGTATTCCGCAGCCAGTCCCGCTGGCAGGGCGGCAAGATCAAGCCGATCTTCGTCGAGATCGCCAAGGCCAATGGCATGACCGAAGCGCAGTTCGAGGCCTGCATCACCGACGAGAAGGCCGGGACGGCCCTTGAGGGGCGCATCCGGTACGCCGTCGAGACCGACAAGGTCACAGGCACACCCACGTTCTTCGTCAATGGCGTGAGGCTGGACAGCGGTCACGTTCCTGACCTTACCGAACTCGACGCCGCCATCGCCGGGGCGCTGAAGCCCAAGGGAGGCCGCTGACAGCCGTGCACTTCCAGCGACTCAGGCTCGCGGGCTTCAAGTCCTTCGTCGAACCGACAGAGTTTCGGATCGAGCCGGGACTCACGGGCATCGTCGGGCCGAACGGTTGCGGGAAGTCGAATCTGCTGGAAGCCCTGCGCTGGGTCATGGGCGCCAATTCTGCCAAGGCGATGCGCGCCGGCGGCATGGACGATGTGATCTTCGCCGGCGCCGCCAACCGACCGGGGCGCAACCACGCAGAAGTCACGCTGACCATCGACAACGCCGCCCGGCGCGCGCCGCCGGCGTTCAACGACCACCCGGTGATCGAGGTGGTCCGGCGGATCGACCGGGGTGAGGGCTCCACCTACCGCATCAACGGGCGCGAGGTCCGGGCGCGAGACGTGCAATTGCTTTTCGCCGACGCGTCCACAGGCTCGAACTCGCCGGCTCTGGTGCGGCAGGGACAGATCTCCGAGCTGATCGCGGCCAAGCCCCAGAACCGCCGGATGATCCTGGAGGAGGCGGCGGGCGTCTCAGGTCTGCATTCACGCCGACATGAGGCTGAGCTGCGGCTGCGTGCTGCGGAAACCAACCTCACCCGCCTGGAGGATGTCGCCCGAGAACTCGAAGCCAGCCTCGGACGGCTCAGGCGCGAAGCGCGGCAGGCCGAGCGCTACCGGAAACTGTCCGCCGAGATCCGCGCGCTGCAGGGCGCCGTCCTCTATGCAAAGTGGGCCGAGGCACGGTCGGCGGCCGAGCGGCTCACTGCGGAGGCGAACCAGGCCGACCGCGCGGTCGAGGAAACCGCCCGGGCTTCAGCGGCGGCCACCATCCGCGCCAGCGCCGCCGAGGCGGCCCTGAAGCCGCTGCGCGAAGCTGAAACCATCGCCGCGGCTATTTTGCACAAGCTGGCCATCGACAAGGACCGCATCGACCGAGAGGAAGAGGCCTATGCCGCCGAACTCGCGCGTCTGACCGGAGACCTGGAGCGGATCGACGCCGACCGGGCCCGCGAGGCCCACATCACCGACGATGCCCAGGTGGCTTTGAAGCGCCTCGCCGACGACCTCGCCGACCTGCAGGCTCAGATCACCGCCGCGCCCGAGCGGGGTCCTGAACTGGAGGCCGCGGCACGTGAGGCCGAGAGTGCGAGGGCCGCGGCGGACGCGGAGGTCGAGCGCCTGGCCTCCGAGATGGCCGCCCATGACGCCGAGCGCCGCGCCGCGCAGGCCCGGATCGAGGAGGCCCGCACGCGCCTGTCCCGCACCCGCCGCGCCCTGGATCAGGCCAGGAGCGAGCGAGAGGCGCTGGGACCCGCATTAAATCCGCAGGCCGCTCAGGCCCGGGCCGAGCTTGAGGCGGCGCAGGCGGCGCTTGCAGCGGCCCGCACCGCCCTTGACGCGGCCGAGGATGAACGCAGCCAGGCGACCGAAGCCGAGGTCGTCGCCCGAGAGGTCGGACGAAAACTGGACGAGCAGCTTGGCCGCCTGACAGCTGAAGCCCGCGCGCTTGCAGGGCTCGTCGCACAGGCCCGCCGCGGGGGGTTCGCACCGGCGCTGGACTCCGTCGCGCCTGACAGGGGCATCGAGCCGGCGCTGGCCGCCGCGCTCGGCGACGATCTGGACGCCGCGCTTGATCCCTCGGCCCCGTCGTTCTGGGGTGGCCGTGAGCCTCAGGCGCCCGTCTGGCCCGAGGGCGCCAGTCCGCTTTCGCCACTGGTGAAGGCGCCCAGCGCACTTGCCGCGCGGCTGGCCTATGTGGCGTTGGTGGAGCGCGCCGACGGGGATCGCCTGCAGAAGGCGCTGACGCCCGGCGCGCGCCTGGTTTCCCGGGAAGGCGACCTTTGGCGTTGGGACGGTTTCACGGCGCGCGCCGACGCGCCAAAGCCGGCCGCTGTCCGCCTGGAGCAGAAGACGCGCCTGATCGAGGTCGAGGCCGAAATCGAGAAGCTTGAGCCCCGGGCCCGGGCGGCCCGTGAGGTGCTGACGGCCGCCGCTGCGCGGCTACGCATTGCCGAAGAGATCCTGCGGGAAGCCCGGCGCGCGCCACCGGCCCTGGAGCAGAAGGCCACCCATACGCGGGTCGCCCTGGAACGTTTCGACCGCGAGGCCGCACTCAAGGAGGCGCGGGCCGCGTCGCTCGACGATCTGATCGGCCGCTTCCAGGCGGAGTTCGAGGAACACGAAGCGCAACTCGCGGCCGTGCTCGCCCAGGCCGGCGAGGGCGGAGAGGCCAGCGACCTGGCGGAACGCCTCTCGTCGGCCCGCGCCGCGGCGGGGCCTGCGCGCGAGGCCGCCGCCCAGGCCCGGGCCTCGCTTGAACACGAGATCCGCGATCGCGAGGGCCGTGCGCGGCGCCTGGAGAGCCTGACCCGGGAACACGATGACTGGACGCGCCGCGCGGCGGCCGCGAACCGCCGCGTCGAGCAACTGGCTGACGCCCGCGCCAAGGCCAAGGCCGCTCTGGACGACGCCCACGACGCCCCCAGCACGCTGGAGAGCCGCAAGGTCGCCCTGCTTGACGAACTGTCGGTTGCCGAGGCCCGTCGGACGGGCACTTCCGACGCTCTTGCGGCCGCCGAACATGAGCGCGCCGAGGCAGACCGGTCGCTGCGCGCCGCTGACGCTGCCGCCGGCGAGGCGCGCGAGGTCAGGGCCAGCCTGTCCGCCCATCGCGAAGCGGCGTTGCAACGTCTGGGAGAGGTGTCGGCCAACATCCGCGAAGCCGCCAGGATGGAGCCGGAGGACCTGGCCAGGAAGCTTGCGGAAGAGGCAGTGGCGATCCCCGCGGATGCGGACGGCATGGAAGCCCATCTCTTCAACCTGGAACGCCAGAGAGAGGGAATCGGCCCGGTCAACCTGCGCGCCGAGGAAGAGGCGGGCGAACTCGCCGGGCGGCTTGAGACCATGAATGTCGAGCGGGCCGACCTGACCGGCGCCATCGCCCGGCTGCGTCAGGGGATCGACGAACTGAACGGCGAGGGCCGCGAGCGACTGACTGCCGCGTTCCTGGTGATCAACGAACACTTCAAGACACTGTTCTCGACCCTGTTCCAGGGTGGGCAGGCCGAACTCAGGCTGGTCGAATCGGATGATCCCCTTGAGGCCGGGCTGGAGATCTATGCCTGCCCTCCCGGGAAGCGCATGGCGACGATGAGTCTCATGAGCGGCGGGGAACAGGCGCTGACGGCGGCGGCGCTCATCTTCGCGGTCTTCCTGGCCCAGCCAGCGCCGATCTGTGTGCTGGACGAGGTGGATGCTCCTCTGGATGACGCCAATGTCGACCGCTTCTGCAACATGCTCGACGAAATGTGCCGCCGGACAGAGACTCGCTTCATCGTCATCACCCACAATCCGGTCACCATGGCGCGAACGGACCGGCTGTTCGGCGTCACCATGGCGGAGCGCGGGGTTTCCCAGCTGGTTTCGGTGGACCTTCGCCAGGCCGAGGCTATGGCCGCCCAGTAGGGCCGCCTCATGGGTGACAAGATTTTCGCTTAAAAAACAACGCGGTATATATATCCCGGCCAACCTTGACGCCCCGACGTCCCGTCTATAGGTTCCGCCGCGATCAAGCCGGGGGGGCATTCGTTTCCCCGAAACTCGCATTGCACGCTCATGGCTCCTGTAGACGACGCACGTGAAGAGGCGATCCGACGCCTCGATGAACGGGCGAAGGCCCTGGGAGCGCGGACCCAGAGTCCGGTGGCGTCGCATGCCGGTGAACAGGCCGTAAGTCAGGCCTATCGCATTATTGCCGAGCTGCTCGGCGGAGTGCTGATAGGATTGGCCGCGGGGTTCATTGTAGATCGGATCTTCAACACCACGCCGTGGGGGTTGATTGGGGGAGTCCTTAGTGGGTTTGCCCTGTCGATCTGGATGGCGCGGCGAACGGCCAATCGCCTGATGGCGATGGCGAAACAAGGATCGGAGCCGCCGTCGGTTCCCTTCGACGACGAGGAGTCTTAGGGCCGATGGCCGCGAACGATCCGATCCATCAGTTCCAGATCGAAAAGCTCGTCGACTTCGGCGTCGTGAACCTGCCCTTGTTCGGTCGCACCGAACTGGCGTTCACCAATTCGCATCTGGCCATGACCCTCGCTTTCGCGGGCGTCGTGATCTTCATGTCGCTGTTCACCATGAGCATGCAGATCGTGCCCGGCCGCCTGCAGGCGGTTGGCGAGACGCTTTTCGGCATGATCGACAATCTGGCGTCGTCCATCATCGGCCATGAAGGTCGCAAGTTCTTCCCGTTCGTGTTCACGATGTTCATGTTCATCCTCGCGATGAACGTGCTGGGCCTGATGCTCACCTTCACGGTTACATCTCAGCTCGCCATTACCGCTGTTCTCGGCCTCATGACGATTGGCCTGGTCATCGCTATCGGCTTCCTTCGGCACGGTCTGGGCTTCTTCAAACTCTTCGTGCCGTCGGGCGTACCGATCGTGCTTCTGCCCGTCATCGTGCTGATCGAGTTCGTCTCGTTCCTGCTTCGCCCGGTCACCCTGGCGCTTCGTCTCTTCGGCAACATGCTGGGCGGCCACGTGGCGCTTAAGGTGTTTGCGGGCTTCGTCGTGGCGCTGGGCGCCATGGCGGCGAACGGGGGCCTCGGCTATTTCGGCATCCCCGGCGCGGCGCTTTCGCTGAGCATGGTCGTCGCCCTGACGGCGCTCGAGTGCCTGGTCGCCTTCCTGCAGGCTTTCGTGTTCGCGGTGCTGACCTGCATCTACCTCAACGACGTGGTCAATCTCGGCCACGGTCACTGATCCGCCTTTAGAACCCACCACTAGGACGAGAAGAACCCATGGAAATCGATGCGGCTAAGCAAATCGGCGCCGGTCTCGCGACGCTCGGCATGATTGGCGCCGGTATTGGCGTCGGCAACATCTTCGGCAGCTTCCTGACGGGCGCCCTGCGCAATCCGTCGGCCGCCGCCAGCCAGATCGGCAACCTGTTCGTGGGCGCGGCGCTTGCCGAAGCCCTGGGCATTCTCTCGTTCGTGCTGGGCATCCTGCTGAAGTACGGCTGATCCGCCAGGACGCCGGCGCGGGCTTCGCCCGCGCAATCTTCTGACTTCGGAGCCCGCTAGATGGCCGTAGAGACCGATTCCGCGCCGATCCCTTCGGCCGAAACCGACGCCGACGTTTCGTCGGCGGGCGCCGCTGCTGCGCATGGTTCGGCCACGGAAGCGGAACACAGCGCGGGTCTGCCGCAGTTCCAGTTCCAACACTGGGGCGGGCAGATCGCCTACCTGCTGATCCTGTTCGTCGCCCTGTACATCCTCATGTCCAGGGTGTTCGCCCCGCGCGTGCGTCGTGTTCTCGACGAGCGCGCCTCGACCATTGCCGACGCCATCAGCAGCGCGAAAGCCCTGCAGGCGCAGGCCGATGTCCAGGCTGACGAGGCCCGGCGCGCTCTTGCCGACGCCCGCGCGTCCGCCCAGCGGACGGCTGTCGAGGCCCGCACAAGGGCCGCCGCCGCCGCCCAGGCGCAGAAGGCGGAACTTGAAGCGGAGCTTTCGGCGAAGCAGGTCGAAGCTGAGAGCCGGATCCGCGTCGCGCGCGACGCGGCCATGACGCAGCTGTCCGTGGTGGCCACAGAGGCTGCCGAGGCCATGCTTGAGAAGCTGACGGGCGCCAAGACGCCCCGCGCCGCCGTCGCGGCCGCCGTGAAGAGCCAGGGATAAGCAATGCCCGCCTTTTTCGAAGCCGAGCTCTGGAGCCTGGCCAACCCGGAATTCTGGGTCGGCATCGGCTTCCTCGTGTTCATGGCGATCCTCTGGCGCGCCGGAGCCTTCAAGATCGTCGCCGCGGCGCTCGACGCCAAGGCCGCCACGATCAAGACCGATCTGGATGAAGCCGCGCGCATCCGCGCTGAGGCCGAAGCCCTGCTGGCCGACATCAAGCGTCAGAGCGCAGAAGCCGAGGCGCACGCCAAGTCGGTGATCGAGGCGGCCGAAGAGCACGCCGTTCAGCTGGCGGCCGATGCAAAGGTCAAGCTGGCTGACGAACTGGCGCTCCGTACCCGGCTTGCCGAACGCAAGATCGAGGCGGCTCAGGCGGAGGCCGCTGCGCAGGTGCGAAGCGCAGCCATCGACCTAGCTGCCCGTGCGACTGAAGAGGTGCTCACCCAGCGCCTGGCCGGCGCAAAGACCGATCCCCTCATCGACAAGGCAATCGGCCAACTGGCAGGCAAGCTGCAGTAGGTCGCCCGAGATCGGCCAACTTGTCCGCAAGGGCGAGTTGTGGCCGTCGGCCGGTCAGTGGCGCGTTGGGGAACGCACCGCGCCGGCCAGCAGTCCACGAATCCCACAGACACACGGCTGACCGCGGCGCAACTGCCTGGGGAGGCGCGCCGCTTCCGGAATGTCCGTGAAGTCTGTGGGGTTCGTGGACGACCCCTTTCCAATGGATAGCCGTCGCCGGCGACGCCCCGCGTTCGCAGAACTGCGGCCGGAGCCCTTGGCCTAGGCGGCGCGGCGACGCCGCAGGCCGTGGCGAAGCTTCATGGCAAAACGGATCCTGCGGGGAAGCAGGAGGCGTTCAACCCGCAGGTACTGTCCGTAGAACATCGCGACGAACTCGGGGTCCCGCCGCAGCAGGCGCCGGATCGGATAGAGAATTTTCGGATGAGCGCGGTGTAGCCGGACGAACTGCCTGCGCGCCTTGAAGGAATTGCGCAGGACCACCATCAGCCCGACCACGATCACGGGAATGCCGCCCGGGCCGGGCAGGGGCGAGATCAGGATGCCGAAAGCGATGATCGCCAGGCCCACAAGGACCATGCCAAACCGCTTCACGCGGGCTGCGACCTCGCGGGCAACCTCGTCCGTGGCGCGATACGCGCGCAAAGATGGCATGGCGAAAGACACTTGATAGTCCTGGGGGGTGTGCGGCGAAGCGGGGATGTTCCGCCGTCACAAGTTCCATATGCGTACGTCGTTCCGAATCGTAAAGACGCCTTCCGGTTAAATTTTCATAACGCGGACCTATTCGGCGGCTAATGGCGCCGGCGCCACAGTCGTGGGTTCGGGGCGCCACGCGAGCCGGGGCTTGCGGGCTGCCAGGGTCTCATCGAGGCGCCGCATCGGGGCCAGGTGTGGCGCGTTCTTGAACCGCTCCACGTCGCCGGCCTTGGCCGCGCCGGCGAGCGCCAGCAGGGCGTCGCAGAAGCGATCGAGCTCGCGCTTCGATTCGGTCTCCGTCGGCTCGATCAGCATGGCTCCGTGCACGACCAGCGGGAAGTACATGGTCATGGGGTGGAACCCTTCGTCGATCATCGCCTTGGCGAAATCGAGGGTGGTCACGCCCGTGTCCGCCAGCCAGGCGTCGTCGAACAGCGCCTCGTGCATGCACGGTCCGTCCGGGAAGGCCGCCGACATCACGCCCGAGAGCCGGGCCTTGATGTAGTTGGCGTTCAGGACCGCGTCCTCGGCCACCTGGCGCAGGCCGTCGGAGCCGTGGCTGCGCATGTAGGCGTAGGCGCGGACGAACATGCCCATCTGGCCCTGGAACGCCGACATGCGGCCGAAGGCCTGGGCGGCTTCGTCGCGGGCCTCCTCGACCAGCTGGAAGCCGTCAGCGCCGCTGACCACCCAGGGGGCGGGGGCGAAGGGGGCCAGGGCGGCCGAGAGCACCACCGGCCCCGCCCCCGGACCGCCGCCACCGTGCGGGGTGGAGAAGGTCTTGTGCAGGTTGATGTGCATCGCATCGACGCCGAGGTCGCCGGGGCGGACCCGGCCGACGATGGCGTTGAAATTGGCCCCGTCGCAGTAGAAGTAGGCGCCGGCGGCGTGGGTCAGGCGGGCGATCTCGATGATGTCCCGCTCGAACAGGCCGCAGGTGTTCGGGTTGGTCACCATGATCGCGGCGACGTGGGGGCCGAGCTTGGCCTCGAGGTCGGCGAGGTCGACGCGGCCGTCGGGGGTCTGGGCGATTTCTGTTACGTTATAACCTACGAAGGCGGCGGTGGCGGGGTTGGTGCCGTGGGCCGAGGTGGGGACCAGCACGGTGCGGCGCAAGGCCTGGCCGGCGGCCTCGTGGGCGGCCTTGATGCAGAGCAGGCCGCAGAGCTCGCCGTGGGCGCCGGCCTTGGGCGTCAGCGCCACGGCGGGCATGCCGGT
>CAUJHW010000175.1 GCA_963205005.1 Pseudomonadota bacterium | reverse complement strand
TCCGGGCTTCGCCGACGCCCCCGGCTACCGGACCATCAAGACCATCCAGACCGGCGCCCTGTCGCAGTACGCCCCGCCCACCGGCGGCTACACCCAGCTGACCTGGAAGGAGCTGACCGAGCAGGGCCACGTGATCGCGGGCAGCCCCGAGACCGTGCGCCAGCGGATGGAGGACCTGATCAAGGGCCTGAACGTCGGCAACATCTTCTGCCTGATGCACGTGGGGAACATGCCGGCCGACAAGTGCATGTATTCGACCAAGCTGTTCGCCGAGAAGGTGATGCCCAAGCTGCGGAACATGTTCCCCGACTGGGACCACGACAACCGCTTCTGGACCTCGCCGCTGAAGGACCGGGTGACCTCCGGCCGCCTGCCGCTGCAGGCGCCGACCAGCGCCGAGCTGGCCAAGACCTACGCCGTGGAGGCCTGAGCCATGGAGCTGAAAACCGTCCAGACCCGCCACGTCCCGGTCCGCTATTACGAGGGCGGCTCGGGCCCTGCGCTGGTCTATCTGCACGGCGCCGGCGGGATCACCGCCGACGACCCGCTGCTGGCCGAGCTGGCGAAGACCCATCACGTCTATGCGCCGCTGATCCCCGGCTACGGGGACAGCGAGGAATGTCCCGAGATCCGCGACATGCTGGATTTCACCCTCCATGGCTGGGACGTGGTCGGAGCCCTGGGCCTGAAGAACCCGGTGCTGGTGGGCCACTCCATGGGCGGGATGATCGCCGCGGAGATGGCCGCGATCGCACCCAACGATGTTTCGCGCCTGGCGCTGATCTGTCCGGCCGGGCTGTGGGATGACGAGCACCCGATCGCCGACCTTTTCGCCACCATGCCCTTCGAGATGCCGGCGCTGCTGTTCCACGACGCGGTGGCCGGCGCGGCGATGCTGACCGCCGGGCGCAATGTGACCGACCCGAACTTCCTGCAGACCTATCTGGTGAACAACGCCCGCCAGCTCGGCATGGCGGGCCGCATCCTGTTCCCCATTCCGGAGCGGGGTCTCCAGCAGCGGCTCTACCGGATCAGGGCCAAGACGGTGGTGGTCTGGGGCGACTCCGACCGCCTCATCCCGCCGGTCTATGCCCACGGCTTCAAGAAGGGGATCGCGGGCTCAAGCCTGGTCTCGATCCCCGAGGCCGGCCACATGGTGGTGCTGGAAAAGACGGCCGCCGTCGCCCAGGCGATCCGCGGCCTGGACTGACGCCGGCCCGGCGGAAGATCGCCGGGAACCGTGCCTGATCGGCCACGCCCGGTGAACCAACCGCCGGGGCGGTCGTTTTGCTGTTCTTGAGACGAGGGACCCACACCCCGCCTGAGGAGCATTCGAAATGAAGACCAAGATCCTGATCCTGACCCTGGCGGCGACCGCCGTGCTGACCGCCGGCGGCGCGTCGGCCCAGCGATACGATCGCGACGACCGCCACGCCTGGATGCCGATCAACGAGCGCCAGCGTCAGCTCGATCACCGGATAGACGTGGGCATGCGCAACGGCCAGCTGACCCGGCAGGAAGCCTACCGCCTGCGCGGCGAGTTCCGCCGGATCGCCTATCTGGAAAACCGCTATCGCCGCGACGGGCTGTCGGGGCGGGAGCGGGCCGACCTCGACCGCCGCTTTGACGCCCTGTCGGCGCAGATCCGCTACGAACGCCGCGACGGGGAACGCTACGGCTACAACGGCCACCGACCGTACCGCTGATCGCGGAATTCGGACCTGAAGACCGGCGGCGGGAAGGGCGACCTTCCCGCCGCCTTTGATTGCGCGCAGAGGCAAGGCGTGACGCCGGACCAGACATCGCTCTTCGATCTCCCGCCGGAAGCGCCGGAAGGCTTTGTCTGCCAGGCCGGGTTCGTGTCGGAGCAGGAGGGCACAGCGCTTCTGGACCAGCTTTCGGCGTTGCCCTTCGAGCCGTTCCGGTTCCGGGGCTACGAGGGCCGTCGACGGGTGGCATCGTTCGGCTGGAAGTACGACTTCACCGGGCCGGGGCTGGTCGAGGCCGACCCCATGCCGGACTGGCTCCTGCCGCTCCGCGCCCGGGCCGAGGCCTTCGCCGGCCTGGCGGAGGGCGCGTTCGTCCATGTGCTCATCAACGAATATCGCCCGGGCGCCCCGATCGGCTGGCACCGCGACCGTCCGGCCTTCGACAGGATCGTCGGCATTTCGCTGGGCGCGGCGACGGTCATGCGCTTCCGGCGCCGCGATGGCGCGCGCTTCGAACGCCTCAACCTTCCGCTTGCGCCGAACTCGGCCTACCTGCTGGACGGGCCCGCCCGCAACCACTGGGAGCACAGCCTGCCTGAGGCCAGGGCGCTCCGGTATTCGATCACCTTACGCAACCTGCGGACGGCGATACAGGGCTAGGCGGTCTTGCCTTCGCCGGTTTCTTTCCGGGCCTTCTCGAGATCTTCGCCCTCGGGACCGTCCAGCGCCTGCTCGGCCTCGCGCGCCTTCTCCTCGACCGGACCGTTCTCGGCGAAGTCGTGCTGTTCCTTCTGGTAGCGCCTGGCGGACTCGTAGTCGCCTTCGCCCTGGACCTTGTCGTCGCCCATGTGGGGTCTCCCTGTTTCGAAACAGGAACCCGTGGGCGACATGAAAGGCTCCATAGAGACTGTCGATAGCCAGCATAGAGGATATCATGTTGATCGACCGGGCCTGCGGTCCATAGTCCGCGCGCACGGTGCGCCGGCGGGCCGGGGGGCCCGCGCCACCCACAAGGAGATGACCCAATGTCGCTGGCTAGCAGCAAGACCATCGAGAACCTGAAGGCCGCGTTCGCCGGCGAGAGCCAGGCCAACCGCCGCTACCTCTACTTCGCCC
>CAUJHW010000174.1 GCA_963205005.1 Pseudomonadota bacterium | reverse complement strand
CCCTGCGACTACGGCGTGGCGGCGCCTCCGCCATGATTGCGACCCAAGTTTCCTCGGCTGAACGCGCAGGGCTCGCAAGCGCCCTTGAGGGCGCGCTCGACCGATGCCGACGCGGCGGCATTGCCGCCTACGGCGAACCTCGAATGAACCCAATCCCAATGAGCCGGGAGACCTGACATGAGCTGCCATCGAGTCCTTGCCGTCCTCGCCGGGATCGCCGGCGGAATTCTTCTGGGCCTTGCCTCGCCCATCCCACGGCTCATGCCCGCCGGGCAGGTCGTCTCGGTAGGCCAATCGTGCACCTGCGGAGCCGTGTCGGGTCCGCAGGGCGGACGCCTCTTCCCGGCTCTGCGTCGTCAGAGCGTCTGAGTGGGCGCGATCGGCGATGGCCGATGCCGAGCAACTTCTGCGGTGAGCACTCGGTCACCGATCCGAGCGCCGTCGCAGGAGTCGACCAGTTCGGCCTTCGAGACCCCAAGATTGGGGAGGCTGGCCCGTGTCACGTGGGCTAGCCCGGGCGCATGAGACGTCCCCTTCCGGCGCTACGCCCCGCCCTGAAAACCCTGGCCGTGATGGTCCTGGCTGCCGAGCCTGCCTATGCCATCGATTTCAGGGGCGATGGTTCGACGATCTGGGTCGAGCGGTCCGCCCGTCTCATTGCAGCGGCGAAGTCCCATCCCACGTCCCGCGACCAGTACAACGCCACCCTGAAGGCGGCGTGTTCCGGGATCGGCGGCGAACTGCTGAAGATCGGCGGATCAGCGCCGATCTGGGCGGCGGAAGGTCATCGCGCATTCTGCCGCGGGGTCGACGGCTTCGCCGGCTCGCCCTTCGTCAAGGACCCCTGCGGCGAGATGAAGAAAGCCATCGGCTACTACGGCAAGTCCAGGGCCGAGGAGCATCCGGCCGATGTGGTCAAGGCTTCGGGATCCCTGATCAGGGTGGCTGAGATGACGCGTGAGCTGAACGCCGACCGGCGCCGCTGCAACTGATTGCATAGAGGATCGTGACCATGAGCCCTGGAGTCTCTCGCCTTGCGATTGCGCTTCTCGCGCTTGCCGCGACATCCGCCGCCGGCCCAATCCGGGCGCAGGCCTCTCCGAATGGAGCGAATACCAACCCGCCTGCGTCGATCGCGGACCTTGAGAAGGGCTGTCAGAAGAAGGACGCCGAAAGCTGTCACGGCCTGGCCAACAGGCTGCTGGAGGGTGCTGCGCCTGCTGAAACGCGACAGAGGGCGGTCGATCTGCTTCTGGAGGCCTGCACGCTCATGTCCGCCCCGGCCTGTGGCAAGGCCGCCGCTCGCCTGGCGGCGGTGGAGCCGGGCATGACCCCCGACTGGCCCCGGATCGCGAAACTGCTCGACCGGGGTTGCGGCCTGCAGGACCCCTGGTCCTGCCAGACAGGCGCGAGCCTCTACTACACCGGCTCGCCCGGTGTGCCCTCGGACCCGAGCCGGGCCCGCAGCATGTTCACCGCCGGCTGCGGAGGGCCTGGAACCCTGACCGCGAAGTCCTGCCGGTTCGCCGGCACGATGTATGTGTCGGGCCAAGGCGGCGAAAAGAGTGAGGCCATCGCCAAGTTGATGTTCAAGCGGGGCTGCGACAAGCAGGACGCCCCCAGTTGCAAGGTGCTGAATCTTCCCCCGCCCGAATGACGGCGCACGGTTGCGGGTGACAGGCGGCGCAGGTCTGGACCTGCGCCGCCCATTCTCCCCGTTCCTACCAGGAGTAGCGGGCCTGGATGCCCCAGGTGCGCGGCAGGTTGTAGCGGCGCACGTCGCCGGTGGCCGTCGGCGCGTGGAACACCAGGTAGGACTCCTGCCCCGCGTTGTTCACGAAGCCGGTCAGGTCCCACGACGGCCAGCTCACGCCGGCGCGGACATTGAACAGGCCATAGTAGTCGTGCAGCAGGGTCGTCTGGTTGGCTTCCTGCACGCCGCCTTGACGGCCCGAGCCGTTGACGTTCACGAACGCGCTGATGTTGTCAGCGATCTCGCGGCGGTAGTTGACGCTGTAGGTCTCGGTCCAGGTGGGCTGCTGCGGCTGGCGGAAGCCCGCATAGCGGCCCTCGCGGATATGGCCGCCCTGGCGTGAGGCGCCGACCGTGACGCGCAGATTGCCGCCCGCCAGCTGGGTGCGCCACGTCGCCTCGGTCTCGATGCCCCAGAGGTGGGCCGGGCCGGCGTCGAAGGCGAACGAGGTCGCCTGCACCGGACACGTCGGGATGGTTGCGCCGCAGCCGTTGTCGCCCTGCACGATCAGGTTCTTGTAGTGGTTCATGTAGCCGGCGGCGGTGACATAGAGGTTGCGCGCCAGGTTGCCCTTGAAGCCGACCTCGAAGGCGGTCAGCGTCTCGTTCTCGAAGGATCCCGGGATGGCGATCGGCTGCCGCGCATCGCCCAGGTTGCCGTTGAATCCGCCGGCCCGGTAAGCCGAGCCGATCTTGCCGTAGACCAGTGTCCGGTCCGTGGGCTTGTAGCCCAGGGTGACCGTGTAGGAGATGTTACCCTGCGCCCGCGAAGCGGTCGGGTTGAGCGCCGGGTTGGCGACCGGCACATTGCCCACGTAGGGGTTTGTCCCGTTCGTCATGGTGAACTGGCGAAGCAGGAAGTCCGAATTGTCGTGGGTGTAGCGGAGGTCGCCCGACAGGTTCAGCTTGTCGGTCAGGTCCTTACCCAGCGACGCATAGACCGCGTAGGAGGAGAACCGCAGCTTGCTGCGGCTGATGGTGCCGAAGTTGGGGCTGGCGGCCGTCGGCGTCTTGCCGAGGATGTTCGACGGGGTATCGTTGAGCAGGTACCACTCGCCGCCCGCGAGCCAGTCGAAGCCATTGGCTTCGCCGGTGAGGTGAGCGTCGTAGTAGCTGATACGCGCGTGATCGACCTGGTCGCCGCCGGCGAAGTAGTCGGCCACGCGGATGGCCGCTGCGCCCGTGGTGGACACCCGTCCCGGGATCGCCGACAGGGCCGCAAAGAACTGCGGTGACAGCGCGTCGCGGTCGTACTGGTTCTCACCACGGCGGTCGCGCAGGTTGGCGATCGCGGACAGTGTCGCCCAGCCCAGCTCGATGCTCGTCGTGAATTCGAAGTTGGTGAGGCGCTGCTTGCCCGCCGACGGCGAGTTCCACGACATGTCGTACTTGTCGGTGGCATACCCCTGCGGGAAGTTGGCGTTGGGATAGGTGACCACCTGGTAGATCAGGCCCGGCACGCGTTCGTTGGCGCGCTCGATCATCACGTTCGCGGTGAACGGCCCGTTGTTATAGTTCAGCTGTCCGCGCATGAACTCGCGGCGGGAGGCGTCGGCGTAGTGGTCGATGGCGGGGAAGTAGTAGAAGCCCTTCTTCTGCTCGCCGAGGTCCAGGCTGATGCGCGCGGCCCAATGGTCATCGATCGGCAGGTTGGCCACCAGCTCGATCTCGCGCTTGTTGTGATGGGCCAGGGTGGCGAAGACGTAGCCTTCAAACTCATGGGTCGGCCGCTGGGTGATGACGTTGATCGAGCCGCCCACGGCATTGCGCCCGCCCAGGCCGCCCTGCACGCCGCGCAGAATCTCGACCCGCTGCACGTCGAACAGGTCGATACCGGCGAAGGTTCGGCCGGCCACGTTGCCGCCGCCGATGAAGGCCCCGTTGCGGAACAGGCCGACGCCCGCTTCGGCATTCGTCGCCCGCGAGGTCCCAGAGCCGCGGACCGAGACGTCAGAGGTCAGTGAATTGGAAGTGTTGGCGAAGTTGACGCCGGGGGAGTTGCTCAAGAGCGCCTGGGCGTTCGCAAGCCCGCCCTGATCCTTGATTTCCTCTGCGCCGAGCGCCGTGGCCGCCACCGGAACGTCACGCAGACGCTCCTCGCGCTTGCGGGCCGTGACCAGCAGTTCCTCAATCTCGTTGTCGCCGCCCTCTGCCGCGGCCGCGAACGATGGCGCGAATACGGCGCAGGCAAGCGCAATGATCGACGCCGTGCGGAAGTTGTTCAGTCTGGTCATGGTCCCCCCTATCGTCCCGCGCATCTGAAATACCGACGTTACTGCGCGGTAACTATTTGACGGGAATTAGGCATAGGTGATCGCAATTTCCAACTGCTGAATTCCGCCTGAAAGTCACTCTGTCGCACATGAAGTCGCAGGGACGTTGTTCTTGCCATCCAGTGCGGGGCGTCAGGATCAACTGTGAATCAGAGATTTTGCCGGGTTTCTCCCTCCCGTCGTCCGCCCGCAGATAATTGACATAACGTCAGAACTGACATTCTGTCATTTCAGATGACAAACCCCATTGCCCTTGCAGGTTCCAAGCGTGAACGAACCCGGGACCAGCTGCTGGTCGCCGCGCAGGCCCTGCTGGGCGAACAGGAGGCGACCGCGCTGGGCCTGAGGCGGATCACTGACCAGGCCGGCCTGGCGCATGCCACGTTCTACAACTACTACCCCGACATTGCCGCGCTGGTTGCCGACCTCGGGGAACTGCTGGCGGCGACTCACGCCGCCGCCATGGCGTCTATCACCGAAGGCCTGACCGACCCGGCCACCCGCTTCGCGCGCGTTACACGCCAGACCCTGAGAATTGCCGCGCTTCAGCCGGGCTTCGGGCGGCTGATGTTCGATGTCGGACTGCCCGCCGGAAGCCTCAGCGGCGAACTGCGCCTGCGCCTTCGGCTCGACATCGCCGAGGGCGTCGAGCGCGGCGTATTCCGGGTCACGGATCTCGACCTGGCCGCCAGCATGGTCGCCGGGGCGATCAGCGGTCTGGCGCTCGATCTGTATCGCGGCGACCTGACCCTGGCCGCGATCGACGCCGGAACCTCGCGGCTTCTCGAACAACTGGGCCTCGCGCCCCACGCGGCGGAAGCGCTGGGTCATGAGGCCGTCGATTTTCCGCCGCCGCCCCGTCTGCCCATGCGCTGGCTGGCGCTGCCCGAAATCCCTCATCACGAACCGCGAGTCGGACAATGAAGCGCTCACAAGGTCCTGGCCGGACGATCGCGAGAGGCGCCGACGGGTTTGACGCCGCCGTACTCGGCACAAGTTTCAATGCCCAGGACCCTGGGCGCCGCCCCGACCTCGTCATCCAGGCCAACAGTGCCGACGAGGTGGCGGCCGCGGTCAGGCGGGCGCGGGAGGAAGGCCTGACGATCGGCATCTGCTCGGGCGGGCACAGCTGGGCGCAGAACCACATCCGTGAGGGTGGCCTGCTGCTCGACTTGTCACGCCTGAACGGGATCGAGATCGACGAGGCGGAAGGGACGGCGACCATCGGTCCCGGCTGCCTGGCGGGCGAACTCAATGCGGCCCTTGCCCGGCGAAACCTCTTCTTTCCGGTCGCCCACGCCTACACGGTGGGGATGGGCGGGTTCCTGCTGCAGGGTGGTTTCGGGTGGAACAGCCGCACGAACGGCGTGGCCTGCCAGAGTGTCATCGGTATCGATGTGGTGCTGGCCGACGGCACGCTCGTGCACGCCAGCGAGCGGGAGAACGCGGACCTGCTGTGGGCCGCCCGCGGCTCCGGTCCCGGATTCTTCGGGGTTGTGGTGCGCTTCCACCTGAAGCTTCACCCGCGCCCACGGTTTGTCGGCGCGAAGATCCAGATCTTCCGTATCCGCCACCTGGAAGAGGTGCTTGCCTGGGCCGACCGCGTGGGGCCCCAGGTCTCGCCATCGGTCGAGTTCCAGCTGGTGTTCAACCGCAAGGCCATGGGCATCGGTTCGCATGGCATCGAGGTCTATGGACCGGTGCTCGCCGACAGCTGGCGCGAGGCGCGTGAGGCCGTGGCCTTCATCGATCGGGGCCCGCTTCGCCGGAACGCCAGCCTGACCCTCCCGCTCGTGCCCATGTCGCTCAACATGATGATGAAGACCGGCGAGAAGACCCTGTTCCTGCCGGACACCCGCTGGACGGCCGACAGCATGTGGATGAACGATCCCATCGAGCCCCTGCTCCCGTCGATGCGCCGCATTGCCGACAGCCAGCCCGCCGCGCCGAGCCATGCCCTGTGGCTGAACTGGAACCCGCCGGCCTCCCGGCCGGACATGGCCTTCTC
Organism: Pseudomonadota bacterium; assembly: GCA_963205005.1. Taxonomy (GTDB): domain Bacteria; phylum Pseudomonadota; class Alphaproteobacteria; order Caulobacterales; family Caulobacteraceae; genus Phenylobacterium. The sequence continues at coordinate 24,753 of CAUJHW010000174.1, read as the reverse complement.
GCTCGAGGCCCGCACTTACCTTGCCCTCTACGGGGGCCTGCGGGATGCCGCGGCGGGTCCGGGTGACGAAACCTGGGCGACCGAGCACATGCGCGCCCTGCAGTCCCACAGCGTCGGCATCCAGCTGGCGGACGAAAATCTTGGGCGGCGGCCGGCGCCCTTCATGGCGTCGGCAAACCTTTCGCGCCTGGACGCCCTGCGCGCGAAGTACGACCCGGAAGGACGGATCAACGCCTACATGGGACGCCCGTCGTGAAGCGCAGCCGACCGATCGCAGGCCGCTATCTCGGCTACCGGGATGCGGACCATGCCCAGCCCTTCGCACGCTTCTTTCGCCCCGAACTGGCGCCGCTCGCGCCCCACGTCAGCGCCGCACTGGATCGGGGCGGCGTGCCCGAAGTCCTGCTTCCGGGGATCGAGGGCGCGGCCGCGAACCTCTTTGGCGACGCGCCCGTGCTGGAGGACGGCTTTGTCCTGACCACCGATGGCGGGATGCGGGTCAGCATCCGCACGCCCATGCCGGGGGTGACGCCGGCCATGGTCGACTGGTGGTTCGGCTGGCACGGCGACGCCGCGGCCAAGTACAAGCTCTGGCATCCGCAGGCGCACGTCCATGTGGCCTGGCGCGACACCCCGCCGGCGGGCGCCCGGGGGCGAGCCCTCTATGTGGGGCAGACCTCGATTGTCGACGAATACATCGGCAGTGACCTGGTGCGCGGCGCGATCCGCTTTGTCCCCCCTGAAACGCTCGGGTTCACGGATCCCCGTCTGAAGGACGACAGCCAGGCCACTATCGTCTGCGCCCGCATCGGGCTCGGCGACGCGCCGATCGACATCGGCTACCTCGCCCACCACGTCCGCGCGGTTCCGGGTGGCAGCGAGATGCGCTCGCGCTTCTGGATGGGTGGTCGGCATGTGGCGGGCCGCAACCCGGCGGGAACTCTCGCCGCTGCGGTGGCCCGGCGGGTGCTGAGCCTCACGGAGAGCGATGCGCGCGCCCTGCTTGTTCACTGCGCGCAGGAAATGCCTCACCTGGCCTCGTTCCTGCCAGAGCTTCACGCTGAGCTGGGCAGTCCGGACTGATGGGACGTGGGCGGCGGCGAACCGATATTTCGGATGACGCGCGCCGCCCATCCGAAGTACGCCGGTTCATCGAACCGAGACCGGGCGGGCGTCAGGCCCAGCCGCGGCGAAGCAGGGAAACGCACCGATGATCAAGACACGCATTACCGAGATGTTCGGGGTCGAGACGCCCATCGTCATGGGCGGGATGACCGGGGTGGGCTACGCGCCGTTGGTAACGGCGGTGGCCAAGGCCGGGGCCCTGGGTTTCCTGGTCGCCCACCTGTTCCCAACGGCCGAGGCGCTGATGGAAGAGATCCAGCGCGTGCGCAACGAGACCGACAAGCCGTTCGGCGTGAACCTCACAATCCTGCCGTCGCTGAATCCGATCCCTTACGACGAGTACCGCCGGGCGATCATCGAGTCGGGCATCAAGATCGTCGAGACCGCAGGGCGCAATCCGGTGGCCCACATGCCGGACTTCAAGGAGCATGGTGTCAAGGTGATCCACAAGTGCACCTCGGTCCGCCACGCGGTGACGGCGGCGACCCTGGGTGTGGACGTCATCAGCATTGACGGCTTCGAGTGCGCCGGTCACCCGGGCGAGGATGACGTCGGCCTGGTCGTCCTGCTGCCGGCGACGGTGGACAAGCTGGACATCCCGGTGATCGCCTCGGGCGGCATGGCTGACGGCCGCAGCCTCGCCGCGGCCCTGGCCCTGGGCGCGGAGGGCGTGAACATGGGCACCCGCTTCATGGCCACCCAGGAAGCTGCGATCCATGAGAACGTGAAGAAGAAGATCGTCGAGAACACCGAGGTCGACACGCTGCTCACCAACCGCACCCTGCGCAATACCTCGCGGGTGGCGAAGAACGCCGTGTCGGAGGAGGTGCTGCGCATCCAGCAGGATCCGACCAAGACCATCGAGGATGTCCGTCACCTCGTGGCCGGCATCCGCGGACGGACCAATGTCATGCAGGGCGGCGACATGGACGGCGGCATCTGGACCACGGGCCAGAGCCAGGGCCTGATCCACGACATTCCGACCTGCGCCGAGGTGGTGCGCAACATCATGCGTCAGGCCGAAGAGGTCCTGGAGCGCAACGCCCGCCGCGTCAGCCGCTGATCCCCGGGGGCCGGGACCCCCGGGGTCCCGGTCAGCCCTGGAATCTGCGGTTGAGCTTGCGCATCCCGCCAATCCATCGGTCGTAGTCGTTGGTCTTGTTGCGCATGTAGGTCAGCACCTCGGGGTGCGGCAGGACCAGGAACTGCTCCGCCTCGATGGCGCGGACGCAGGCTTCGGCCACCGTTTCGGGCTCCATCATGCCGTCGATGCTGGCGACCCCGTCCGGATTCCCGGCAGTCATCGCCGTGCGCACCGCCTGCGGGCAGAGGACCGAGACCTTGATCCCCTGGTCGCCGTGCGTGAGGGCAAGCCACTCAGCGAGACCGACGGCCGCGTGCTTGGTGACCGCGTAGGGGGCCGAGCCGATCTGCGACAGCAGGCCGGCCGCTGAGGCGGTGTTCAGAAGATAGCCGCCGCCGCGAGCGGCCATCAGCGGCACGAGGTGGCGCGCGGCCCAGACGTGAGCCATCACGTTGATGTCCCAGATCCGCTGCCAGTCCTCGTTGGGTGTCTCCGCCCCGCCACCCACGCCGATGCCGGCGTTGGAGCAGAACAGGTCGATGGGGCCATGGTCGGCCTCGACGCCCTGGATCAGGGCGAGGATGTCCGCCTCCCGGGAGACGTCTGTCTGTACGCCGTGACCGCCGATCTCGCGGGCCACGGCCTTGACGCCCTCCCCGTCCCGGTCGGCGCAGACCACGGTCCGGGCGCCTTCCGCCACAAAGCGCGTGGCCATGGCGCGGCCTATGCCGCTGGCCGCGCCGGTGACGACGATTGTCTTGTTCCTGAGTTCCACGTGTCCCTCCCGAATGCCTTGCTTGTCGCCCACCCATCCGGGGCCGCGCGGCGTTCGTCAATCGGACTCGCGACAAACCGGCTCAGGGAACCTTGTCGACCTTCACCGACAGTCGTGGCCGGACATAGGCGTGACGGGTGAAGCGGATCGTGGCCGGGAGGAACAGGCCGAAGGTGGGGCGATAGTCGTAGACCACGTCCGTGACGATGACGCTCTCGTTCGGCTTCAGATAGCCGGAGGGCACGCTGGGCGCCGACACTCCGGAGTAGGCCTTCTTCACCGTCCAGTCCGTCGAGACCGACCCCGACCCGTTGGCGCTGAGACTGGAGACGCGCTGCTGCAGGTCGACGTTGGGGAACGGGTGGATCATCGACACCGAGGCCAGCAGGATGTCGTCCAGTTCCTCGGTCGAGACCGAGCGGTTCTGGGCGGTGATGTCCGCCATGGCCGAGGCGATGTGGGCGACATTGCGCTGCGCCTGGTAGACCCCCAGCGCCTCGACGGCGGCAATGTGCAGCACGAACAGGACCGGAAAGATCAGGGCGAACTCCAGGGCCGCGGCGCCCTGCCGGTCTTCGGCGGCCCTGCGCAGGAAGGAGATCATTCGAACGGCTCGTTCTTGAAGGCGACCCGGGAGCCGAGGGTCACGCTCATCGGGCTGTCGCGGTGATAGGCGGTGGCGATGAAGGGGGTCATCAGCGGCCAGCGGTAGTCGGCCTTGACGATGACGATGTCCTCTGCCGATCCCTTGTTGAACTGCCCGGCGGGCGCGGCGTTGACCACGGCGTTGGCATCGGTGAAGCGGTCGAACTTCTGCACGCTGATCGTCAGGCGCGACCGACACTCGCCGAGACTGCCCCCCATCCGGCCGCAGATCTGGTCTTCGAAGTTCGAGGCGCTCGTCGGCCCGTCCTCGCGACCGGTGCGGATCCGCCGGGAGGTCTCGAAGACAGCGTTGTCCAGCGCGCTGCTCATCATGCCCAGCATGCCGACCTCCACCAGGGAGAACAGCGCCAGGAACAGGATGGGCGCGACCAGGGCGAATTCCACCGCGGTGGCGCCGCGCTGGTCGCGGTGGAACGCCGCGCGGGTCCGACTGAGCCTGATCCGGTCCATGCGACAATCATTGCACGCCTAGACAAACGAGCCGTTAACGGACGATGAATTACAGTAAACAGAGTTTAACGATCCGGGATAATTTGAGATTATCCGTCTCGGGATATTCATTCCCGCGCCATCAGTATTTGAGCGCGAGGATGGATTGCATGCGTAGCCCGATCTTTCCGACCCTTCGCCGGTTCGCCCTCGACCGGCGTGGTAACGTCGCCATCGTCGCGGCCCTGGCCATGGGGCCGATCTGCGTCGCCAGCCTGGGGGCTATCGACCTGGCCCGGGCCACCAGCGCAAAATCGCAGCTGCAGGACGCTCTCGACGCCGCCGCCCTGGGCGCCGCCCGCACGAACGCGACCACCGACGCGGAAATGAAGGTCGAGGGCGACCGCTACCTGCGCCAGAACCTGAAGCTCAGCGACGACTTCGCCCTTACCTCCTCCACCTTCCACATCGGCGAGAGCGGCAAGATCATCGCCAGCGCACGCCTGGACGTGACCCCGTTCATCTCCGGCCTTCTGACCGGCGGGACCATGGCGGTCACCGCCTCGTCCGAGGTCGTCCGCGCGGACATGGAAGTCGAGATCGCGCTGGTGCTCGACAACACCGGTTCGATGACCGAGGGCAGCAAGCTGGCCGACCTCAAGACGGCCGCCAAGGATTTCGTGACCAAGATGGAGGAGGCCGCAGGCAAGAGCGTCCTCCCCAACCCCATAAAGATCGCCCTGGTCCCGTTCTCGAACACCGTCCGGGTCGACGGCACGACCTACCGCAACGCCACCTGGATCGACCAGAACGGCAGTTCGCCCATCAACGACCAGATCTTCACCACGGCCAGCGGCACACAGCACGCCAACCGCTTCTCGCTCTTCACCACCCTGGGCACGCCCTGGCGTGGCTGCGTGGAGATGCGTCAGGCGCCCTACGACGTGCAGGACACCGCGCCGACCACGGGGGCGACCCTCTACACGCCCTATTTCGCGGTGGACGAGCCGGACAACCGCACCACCGGCTACGGCAGCGACTTCCAGAACGACTACCTCAACGACGGCACGAACAGCTCGAACTGGCGGGTCCGCCAGGGGTCGATCACCAAGTACAGGTCGACCAATGGACTCTCGACCACCAAGGGTCCGAACCGGGGATGCGGTCTTCAGAAGGTGATGCGCCTCACGACCGACTTCTCGAGCCTGCGCACCGCCATCGACAACCTGAACGCCGACGGAAACACGAACATCCCGATCGGAATGGCCTGGGGCTGGAACGCCGTCTCGCCCTACGCCCCCTTCGCCGACGGGGTCGCGTACAACACGCCCAAGCACAAGAAGATCGTCATCCTGATGACCGACGGCGAAAACACCATCGCCCAGCGGGACACGCCCAATGACGGAACCTATGCCGGGACCGGCTACATCTGGCAGGGGCGGGTTCTGAAATCGAACAACACCCCGCTGCAGCAGGGTGCAACCGACGCCGAGCGCACCGAGGCGCTGGACTCCCGGCTGGCGCTGATCTGTCAGAACATGAAGGCCAAGGACATCGAGATCTACACGGTCCGGGTCGAGGTCGACACGGGCACCAGCGAGCTGCTGAAGAGCTGCGCCACGGGAGAGGACTACTTCTACGACGTGACTCACTCAACCAACCTGACCCAGGTGTTCCAGAGCATCGCCGGCCAGATCGCCGCGCTCCACCTCTCCCGCTAGGAATGGCGCCATGGCCGGTGTATGCGCCGGCCATGGCTTCCGACGAGATCCTGGTCGATGCGCGTGGTCACCGATGCCCGGTGCCGACGCTTCGGCTTCGCCGGGCGCTGGAACAGGCGCCGGCCGGGGCGCGGATCAGGCTCCTGGCCGACGATCCCCTCGCCCGCATCGACGTCCCGCACTTCGCCGCACAGACTGGCGCCGAGTTGCTTGAGCAGGCCCACGATGGAGCCGCGCTGAGTTTCCTGCTGAGGCGGATCTAGTCGGGCTTAAGTTCGGGGTGTGACGCGAACGGCGCCCGTCTCAGGTGCATGGCCAGCTCCACCTCGGTGGCCAGCGCTCCGCCGAAGAACAGCGCGTTCACGTTCCAGGACAGCCAGATCAGGAAGATGACCACGGTGGCGACCGAGCCATAGGTGGCGCCTAGTTCTGCGATCTGCTCGACGTAGAAGCCCAGGGCCCAGGAGGCGAAGATGCACAGCGCCGCCGCGGCCAGTCCGCCCATCAGCGAGGCCCGCCAGTCGACGGGATCGCGCGACATGGCCCACCGATAGATCAGCGTCATGCCCGCTGTCATGCCTGCGCTGGCCCAGGTCCATTCGCTGTAGAGCCAGAGGGCCCCACGGAGCGGGCGAAGTTCGAAGGTCTCGCCCAGAATCCGGAAGGCGAAGAACACGGTGGAGAGCACACCAAGGGCGCCCATGGCCGCGATGAGCACGACCAGTGCCATGATGTTGAAGCTGAGGAAGCCCCGCTGGCGCTCCTCGTCGTGGATGAAGGACAGGCCCGCCAGCAGGGCCTTGAAACCGCGGTGCGAGGCGTATCCACCGATCACCAGGGCGACCCCGCTCTGGACCGAGATGCTTCCGTGCGGCGCGCGGGACAGGCGCACCAGTTCGCTCTGGAAGATCATCCTTGCGGCGTCGGGCATGATCCGCGCGACCGCCGCGCCCTGTTCCGCAACACGGGCGGGATCGGACAACAGGCTGTACAGGCCCATGGCGATGGCCAGGGCGGGGAAGATCGCCAGCATGATGAAGAACGACGTGCCACCCGTGTAGAGCATCACGTCCCGGCCCCACATCCGTGACAGCGCCTTGCCCAGGACCGTCAGCCCGACGCGCGCGGCATGGAGCGGATCCCAGTCGCGCGTGCGCACCCGGCGGATCAGGCTCTGTACGTTCATGGGGCGGCAGACCGACTCGGGGCTCCGGCGTGGCCCGGCTGCAATCATAACGGCGCGCCACCCGGGTTAGTAGGTGGCGCGCCGTCGATGGGCGTGTCGGTCCATCCGGACCGTCCGTCGCTTCGAGGGACGGGAGACGCGACGACCGATCCGAGGCCCAGATTGCGGGCCCGCGGCTGAACCGGGTCTGAACGCCGTCGTCAGGTAACCGAAGGCTCCTGTCCGGATCTGATTCAGCTCAGCGCGTCGATTTCGGCCTGGGAGAAGCCCCAGTCCGCGAGGGCCTCGCGGTTGTGTGCGCCGACGGCGGGCGGCGGTCCCTGGATCGCCCCGGGGGTGGCCGAAAAGCGCGGCGCCGGGGCCGGCTGAACGACCCCTGCCACTTCGACGAAGGTCTGCCGGGCGGCGTTGTGCGGATGCTTCGGCGCCTCGTCGAGGTCGAGAACCGGCGCAAAGCACACGTCGGTGGCGGCCATGATCTCGGTCCACTCGGCCTGGGTCTTGCGTGCGATCACCGCGGCCAGCTTGTCGTGCAGGTCCGGCCAGGCGTCGCGGTCGTGCTGGGCCTGGAACGCCGGGTCGGTGATGCCGGTCTTCTCGAGCAACAGCGCGTAGAACTGCGGCTCGATCGAGCCGATGGAGACCCACTTTCCGTCCGAGCACTGGTAGGTGTCGTAGAAGTGCGCGCCGCCGTCGAGCATGTTCGAGCGGCGCTGTTCCTTCCACATGCCGGAGGCCTTGAAGCCGTAGAACATAGCCATCAGCGAGGCCGCGCCGTCGCTCATGGCACAGTCGATGACCTGCCCCTTGCCCGTCTCACGCGCCTGGATGATGCCGGCCATGAGGCCGAAGGCGAGGTAGAGCGCGCCGCCCCCGAAGTCGCCAACCAGGTTGAGGGGCGGGATCGGCTTGTCCGTCGTCCCGATGGCGTGCAGCGCCCCGGTGATGGCGATGTAATTCATGTCATGGCCGGCGGCGTTGGCGTAGGGCCCGGTCTGGCCCCACCCGGTCATGCGCCCGTAGACCAGCTTCGGGTTGCGCTTCAGGGCCACGTCCGGACCAAGGCCCAGCCGCTCCATGACCCCGGGGCGGAAGCCCTCAATGATCCCGTCGGCGGCTTCCATCAGCTTCAGGCAGGCCTCGACAGCCTCCGGGGTCTTCAGGTCCAGGGCCACCGAGCGGCGGCCCCGCGAGGTGATGTCCGAAGGCGCCCCGCCCCGTCCGCCTTTGCGGTCGACGCGCACGACGTCGGCGCCCAGGTCCGACAGGAGCATGCCGCAGAAGGGGCCGGGCCCGATGCCCGCGAATTCGACGATCTTGAGGCCCGAAAGCGGTCCCTGGCGCATGGCGTTCTCCGTATTTTGCTGGCGATCTAAGCGTCCTGACCTTCGGTCAGCCAAGGGCTAGCCGCCGCCGGGCAGCGACTGGCCATCGTCCACGGTGATGACGCTGCCGGTCATGGCCCGGGCCGCGGGGCCGGCCAGCATCAGGAACGCCATGTCGAGATCGGTGGCGTCCATCAGACGGCGGCGCGGGAACCCCTTGAGCTGCTTCTGACCGCCTTCGGTCGGCCACCAGGCGTCGTTGATGGCCGTCTCGATATAGCCCGGGCAAAGGGCGTTCACCGCAATGCCCTTGCGGGCCCACTCCCGCGCAAGGCTTCGCGTCAGCATGGCGACGGCGGCCTTGGACCCGCAGTAGGCCGACAGACCCGGCAGGACAGTATGGCTGGCGATGGAGCCGATGTTGACGATCCGGCCCTCGATCCCCGCCGCGATCATCCGCCGCGCCGCCTCGCGGGCGGCGAAGAACGTGCCGCGGACGTTGACCGCGAACGTGGCGTCGAAGTCCTCGATGGACACGTCGAGCGCCAGGCCCTCGCCGCCGATGCCCGCATTGTTCACGAGGATATCAATGGGCCCGAGTTCGGCCTGGATCCGGTCGAGCGCCGGCCCGATGGCCTCGGCCTCGGCGACGTCCAGCGAAAGGGCGATGGCCCGGCCGCCGGCGGCATTCAGTTCAGCCGCCAGCGCCTCGATGCGGTCGACACGCCGCGCGGTGAGCGCGACTGCGGCCCCGTTGGCCGAGAGAAGGCGGGCAAAATGGGCCCCGAGCCCCCCACTCGCACCGGTCACCACCGCCACTCTGCCTGTCATATCCGTATTCATCCCAACCCCTTTCGACACAATGAAACGCTTCCGCAACCTGAGATCGGCTATGTTGGTGCGCTTCCGGCCCTGTTCGATTCCGTGCTTTAGGACTCTTTGGGCCGCTTTGGGATGGGGACATGTCGGCAGGAGTCAATGCGCGCGTTCTGATCGTCGCGCGCGACGATTCATCAGCGGGTCCCCTGGCCGAGGGTCTGGACCGGCTGGGCTGGCGCACGGTCACCGCCCGGCGTGAGGCCACCGCCGCCTCCGCGCTCGCCGATCTTCAGATACAGGCCGCCATCGTCGACCTCTCCGGGCTCGGCGACGAAGCCGTGGGTCTTGCCGACCGCCTGCGCGCCGCCTGCGCGCCGCGCCGCCTTCCGATCATGGCCATGGGCGCCCCCGATCCCTTCCAGCAGGACCGGGGCTACGACCTGATCCTCGCCGGCCCGCTCGATCCCGGCCAGGCGGTGATGCGACTTGAGTCCCTGGTCCGCACGGCCGTGGCCGAAGAGGAGTTCGAAGTCCGCGTCGAGACCTTCGCCGAGCGCGGCCATGTGCTGGACGCGCCAGCGAACGACGGTTCGCCCTATCGGGTCCTTGCGATCGGCGAACCCGCGCCGCAGTTCCTGGCGCTGTCGAATGCGCTCGCCCGCAACGGCGCCGAGGTTGTCGGCGCATTCACCGCCTTCACCGCCTTCGACTATCTGCATGAACGGCCGTTCGACGCCGTGGTGCTTTGGGCCGGTGAGAGCCCGCACGAGGCCCTGTCGATCGCCGCCGGCCTACGCCGGAACACGCGTCTCTATCATACGCCTGCTCTGCTCTACATGCAGACCAATTCGCCGATCACGGCGTCGGAGGCCTACCATCGCGGGATCTCCGACGTCGCCTCGCCCGAAACCCCCGAGACCGCCACGGCCCTGCGCGTGGTCGAGCTCGCCCGCGCTTTCCGCCGGCAGAAGGCGGTCCGCGCGGCGCTGGAGCAGGCGCGCGGTTCGGGCCTGATGGACGCCGCGACCGGGCTGTTCACCCGCGACCTGTTCGCCTCGCACGTCATGCGCCTGGCCCGCAGCTCTCAGATCCGCAACCGGCCGCTCAGCGTCTGCATGCTCAAGGTCTCCGAGAAGGCCGACCTGAATGCGCCGCGCGCCGGCGGCTGGGTCGCCCGCGCGGTTCCCCAGATCGGCTCCATGATCGGTCGGCTTGTGCGGGCCGAGGACACCGCCGCGCGGCTTGCGCCGGAAGTCTTTGCCCTGGCGCTGCCAGCCACCCCGCTGCATGCGGCCCGTTCCGCCGGCGAGCGGATCGCCGCCGTCATCGGATGCACGGCGTTCGAGGCCGGCCAGGGCGCCACCCCGTTCGTGGTCGACTTCGACCTCGGTGTGGCTGAAGTGACATCGCCGGAACGCGTGGGCCTTGCCCTCGAACAGGCTGCGGCGATGGCCCAGACACTCAAGGCGAGCTGATGGACCGGCTGCCGCAAGGCGCCGCGCTCTGGACCAATCTGGTCCCCCTGCTGCTGATCGCGATCGTCATCGTGCGCAACCTGCGGCCCCGAACCCTGCGGATCGAGCGGATGTGGATTTCGCCGGCCATCGTCCTGTCCCTGACGGCCTGGGTGTTCAGCCACAGTCCACCGCCGAGCCTGCTGGGCCTGGCGGTCGACGTGCTCGCGCTCGGGGTCGGGGCCCTGCTGGGCTGGTGGCGTGCGCGGGCCAGCCGGTTCACCATCGATCCGGAGACCCATGTGATCACCACCCGCGTCTCCCCCTGGGGAATGATGCTGATCCTGGGCATTTTCGCCGTTCGCTATGTGCTTCGCGGCCTACTGACCGGGGAGGCGTCGGGGCTGCATGTGTCAGCCATCGAGATCACCGACAGCTTCCTGCTGATGGCTGTGGGACTGGTGTCGGCGCAGCGGATTGAATGGCTGATCCGGGCCCGCCGATTGCTGGCGGAAGCCCGCGCGGCAAAGGCCTAGCGGCCGACCCCACGGGGCTGGAAGGCAGACTTCAGGGCCTCGAGCCCACGGCTCTTCTCGCCCAGCCCGTCGCTGCACCGCTTGATCTCGTCCTGGTATTCCGGCGCCCGCATCTGGGCTGCCTCGCGCTTCAGGGCGGACGCCAGATTGAGGTCCGGCTGCCGGCCTTCGATGCGCCCGGAGTAGAAGAACATCCCGAAGGTCGCCCACTCCTTGTAGGTGGGGTTCTTCGCCATGACGCTCATCCCGAGGAAACAGCGAAGATCGGCGCGGACCGCGTCCTTCACGGCGTCGTCCTGGGCGTGGGCATTGGTCGCCGCCATCGCGAGCATGGCCGCCAGCACAAGTCGTTTCATGATCCCTCCCGTCCGCCGTTCCGACGTGTGGGGCGATGTTGCCTGCGGGCGGGCAGCTTGGCCAGCCGCGGGTCAGGTTCCTGCGGGCTTGGCAGCGGCCGCAGCGGCCTTCCCTGCGGCCTGCAACTGGCCCATAGCGCCGCGCAGTTCAGTATTCCGGGCGTTGAGCTCGGCGCTGCAGCGGGTCAGTTCGGCCTGCACCTGCGCCGGTGTGGTGATCGTCTTGCTCTCGGCGATCATGATCGGTCCCATGCGGGCGGAGGTTCCCCGGGCGGCCATGCGGCCCAGGAAGAAGAAGGTGCCCTGCCCGGCGGCGGTCGCGTTCTTGGGCTCGCGCGAGGCCAGCGCCAGAACGAGGATGCAGCGGGCGTCGCCCTTGTCGGCGGCCGTCTGGGCGGCGGCCGGCGCGGCCGCCGTGGCCAGGGTGGCGGCGGCGATCAGCCCGCTCAGGATGGCTCGCATGGAATGTTCCTCAGGATGGGCCCGCAGGCGCAAAGGTCGGGCCGGCGGCCCGCGGAACGGAGACTCTCCGGCCGCATGCCGCCGATTTGATGACCTTCCTAGGTCCGACGCGTGAAAATCGTCTGAACCGACGCGGATCAGGCCGCGAGCCTGGCCAGTTCGGCCAGGATCTTTTCCGCGGCGTCGAGGCGCTGGCGCGGGGTTTCCCATTCGCCCTTCACCACCACCTTGTGATCCGGCCGGATCCGCCAGGCGACCTGGTTCTTGCCGATGAAGCCCACAAGCGCCGCCGGATTGCGGAAGTCGTCGTTGCGGAACGTGACGACGGCGCCTTTTGGACCCACATCGATCTTCGCCACATTGGCCTCGCGGCAGAGGCCCTTGATGGCGACCACCTTCAGCAACTGCCCGGCTTCCGCCGGCAGCGGTCCGAAGCGGTCAATCAGCTCTGCTGCCAGGGCTTCGCGGTCGGCGGACTTCTCGGCTTCCGACAGGCGACGATACAGGGACAGACGGACGTTCAGATCCGGGACGTAGTCCTCGGGGATCAGCACCGCTGCGCCGGTGTTGATCTGCGGAGACCAGCCACGGTCGGCCACTTCCTCGGCTCCGGCGCGGGCTCGCAGCTCGTTGACCGCGTCCTCAAGCATCTGCTGGTAGAGCTCGACGCCGATCTCGCGGATGTGTCCCGACTGTTCCTCGCCCAGCAGGTTGCCGCCACCCCGGATGTCGAGATCGTGGCTGGCCAACTGGAAGCCGGCGCCGAGGCTGTCCAGCGACTGCAGCACCTTCAGACGCTTTTCCGCCGACAGCGTGATCTGCTTCTCGGCCGGGGTCGTCAGATAGGCATAGGCGCGGGCCTTGGACCGGCCAACCCGGCCGCGAAGCTGGTAGAGCTGGGCCAGGCCGAACATGTCGGCGCGGTGGATGATCAGCGTGTTGGCGGTCGGGATATCCAGGCCGCTTTCGACGATCGTGGTCGAGAGCAGCACGTCGTACTGGCCCTCGTAGAAGGCGGTCATCACCTCTTCGAGCTGGGTCGGCGCCATCTGGCCGTGCCCGACCACGAATTTCACCTCGGGCACCTGCTCGCGGATGAACCGCTCCAGGTTCGGCAGATCATTGATCCGGGGGGCCACGAAATAGGCCTGGCCGCCGCGGTATTTCTCGCGCAGCAGCGCTTCGCGCAGGACCACGGGGTCCCAGGGCGTGATGTAGGTGCGCACCGCGAGGCGATCGACCGGCGGAGTGGCGATGATCGACATCTCGCGGATGCCGCTCAGCGACATCTGCAGGGTGCGCGGGATCGGAGTCGCGGTCAGGGTCAGCATGTGCACGTCGGCGCGAAGCGTCTTGAGCTTCTCCTTGTGCTTCACGCCGAAGTGCTGTTCCTCGTCGACGATCACCAGGCCCAGGTTGGCGAAGCTGACCTGCTTGGACAGCACCGCATGGGTGCCGACGATGATCTCGATTTCGCCTTTGGCCAGACCTTCGCGGGTCTCGTTGGCTTCCTTGGTCGGAACCAGCCGCGACAGGCGCCGCACCTTCACCGGCCAGCCCTCGAAGCGTTCGCTGAAGGTCTTGTAGTGCTGGCGCGCCAGCAGGGTCGTCGGCGCGACGATGGCGACCTGCTGCCCGCTCATGGCGACCACGAATGCCGCGCGCAGGGCCACCTCGGTCTTGCCGAAGCCGACGTCGCCGCAGATCAGCCGGTCCATCGGGCGGCCCGCGCCCAGATCCTCGAGCACATCGCCGATCGCCGACAGTTGGTCGTCGGTCTCTTCGGAGGGGAAGCGCGCGCAGAACTCGTCGAACAGGCCGGCGGGCGGCTCGACCGGATCGCTCAGCTTGGTGGCCCGTTCGGCGGCGATGCGGATCAGGCCGTCGGCCATCTCGCGCAGGCGTTCCTTCGCCTTGGCCTTGCGGGCCTGCCAGGCCGCGCCGCCGAGGCGGTCGAGCTGGACCCCCTCCCCGTCCGCGCCGTAGCGGGTGAGCAGGTCGATGTTCTCCACGGGCAGGTACAGCTTGGCGTCACCGCCATACTGCAGTTCGAGGGTGTCGTGGGGAGCGCCCTGAACATCGAGGGTCTTCAGGCCCAGGTAGCGGGCGATACCGTGGTCGATGTGAACGACGAGGTCGCCGGGCGTCAGCGCCGAGGCCTCCGCCAGGAAGTTCGAGGCCCGCCGGCGCTTCCTCGGCCGGGCCAGACGGTCGCCCAGGATGTCGGTTTCGGAGATGACCGCCAGGGTTTCGGTCTCGAACCCGTTGTCGAGCGGCAGGATCACCCGCTGCGGCGTCTTCGGGTTCGCGGCGCGGGCCGCATCCCAGTACGGCGCGAGCGGCAGGCTCTTCAGGCCATGGTCGGCCAGCATGTGCATCAGCCGGTCGGACGAGCCGTCGGACCAGGAGGCGAACAGAACGCGCTTGCCCGCCGCGGACAGGGCGTTGGCGTGCGCGACGGTGGCCTCGAACAGGTTGACGCTATCCAGCTTGCGCTCGGCGCCGAAGCCGCGGCCGGCGCGCGCGCCCATGTCGATGACCGCCTCGCCTTCGGCCTCGTTGAATGCCGAGAACCGCCGGGTGGCGCGCACGGCCAGCGCTTCGGTCCATTCGGCAGTATCGAGGTAGAGCCGGGTCGGCTCCAGCGGATGATAGTTTGACTTGCGCTCGGTGTTGGCCCGGGCGTCGTATGCGTCCTCGATCATGGCGAGGCGCTCTTCACGAGCCTCGCGGGACAGGTGATCGAGCGCGACGGCCGTGTCCTTCGGCAGATAGTCGAACAGCGTCGCCATGTCCGGGTAGAACAGCGGCAGGTAGTGTTCCATCCCGGCGCGCCGGCCGCCTTCGGAAATCGTCGCGTAGAGCGGGTCGTCTCCGGGTGCGCCGAAGGTCTCGAGGTATCCGGTCCGGAAGCGACTGATCGCGGCCTTGTCGAGCAGCGCTTCGCTGACCGGCTTGAGCGAAACGGCCTTCAGCTGCTTGGTCGAGCGCTGGGTCTCGGGATCGAAGGCCCGGATGGACTCCAGGGTGTCGCCGAACAGGTCCAGCCGAACCGGCTCGTCCGACGCCGGGGGAAACACGTCGATCACGCCGCCGCGGATGGCGAACTCGCCTTTTTCCGAGACCGTGGAGGCCCGGCTGTAGCCGTTGATCGCGAAATAGGCCTCGAGGTCGGCGATCTCGACGGTGTTGCCGCTTGCCGCCGAGTAGCTGGCGCGCTTCACGGCCTCGAGCGGCGGGACGCGCTGGATCAGCGCTCCCACGGTCGTGACCAGCAGGCGGGGCTTGCCATCCAGCCCCTCCGCGAGCCGCGACAGCGTGGCCATCCGCTGGGCCGAAACGCCGGCGGACGGACCGACACGGTCGTACGGCAGGCAGTCCCAGGCCGGGAACGTCAGGATCTCGATGCCCTGACCGAAGAACTGGAACGCATCGACGAAGGCGGACAGCCGAGTTCCGTCGCGGGCGACGAATACCGAAAGCCCCCCGCGCGCCCGGACCATGTCGGCCATGACCAGGGCGTCGAACCCCTCCGGCGCACTGACCAGATCCAGGCGTCCCGGATCGTCGGCGACCCGGCGGAGCTGGGCGGGACCGGCCGGCCGCGCGCCGTCAGCCATTGCCAATGCTCTTGTGAGCGATATCCCGGAATGCCTTGAGTTTGTTCATCAACGGCACATCGTACTCGGGCGGCGTGGGGGTCCGCTCAAGGATCCAGCCATAGAGGTCGTGGTCAGGCTGCTCCAGCAGGTCCTCGAACCAGTCCAGTTCGGCGGGGCTCAACGTCGAGACATGCAGGTCCGCGAACGGCCCCAGGATGAGATCCGCTTCCCGGAAGCCTCGGCGCCAGGCGCGGAGCTTCAACTTCTTGTGCCGTGCTTCGTCGGTGTTCATTCGGAGGCCGCGGATATAGAGCGACGCGAGCCCGCGCGCCAGTCAGGTATGTTCCCAATCATGCGGCCGGAGATTCTGTTCCCGCTCTTCACACCGGTCACGTCCCTCAAGGGCGTGGGGCCGCGCGTTGCGCCGTTGCTGGAACGGGTGGCGGGTCCGCTGGTGCGCGACGTCCTGTGGCTTCAGCCCCATTCCCTGATCCGGCGCACCCCGGCGACCCTGTCGGCGGCCGTCGATGGCGAGATCATGACCTTCGAGGTGCAGATCGAGGATGTGCAGATTTCCCGCGTGGCGGCGCGACCGACCCGGATCCGCGTTTACGACGGGACCGGTTTCCTGACCCTCGTGTTCTTCGGCGCATACGGAGGGCAGCTGGAGCAACGCCACCCGGTCAATGCGCGGCGCATCGTCTCTGGCCGGGTCGAGTTCAGCCAGTACGGTCTGCAGATGGTCCACCCGGACTACATGGTGGCTCCGGACAAGGCCGCCGAGATCCCGCATATCGAGCCGGTCTACCCGGCGACCGAGGGCCTGCCGCCCCGCCGTGTCCGCGGGTTTGTGCAGGAAGCCCAGGCTCGCGCGCCCGACCTTCCGGAGTGGCAGGACCCGGCCTGGCTGGCCCGCGAGAAATTCCCCACCTGGCGCGAGGCCATCGTTCGCCTGCACGAGCCGCAGGGCGAGGCCGACCTTTCTCCCCTCGCCGTCCATCGGCGGCGGCTGGCCTATGACGAACTGCTGGCCCATCAGTTGGCCATGGCCCAGCGCAAGGCGGCGCGGCGGCGCGAACCTGCCGCCCGGATCCCGGCGGGTGACCTCGGAAATCGCATCCGCGCTGACCTGCCCTTCGTCTTCACCGGCGCCCAGGACCGCGCCCTGGCCGAGATCCGGAGCGATCTCGCCGCCGGTGAGCGGATGAGCCGACTGGTCCAGGGCGATGTGGGGTCCGGCAAGACTGTGGTCGCCATGTGCGCCATGGCCGACGTGGCAGAAGCCGGCGGCCAGAGCGCCCTGATGGCGCCGACCGAGATCCTGGCGCGGCAGCACTACGAGACCATCTCCGGACCGCTGGAGGCGCACGGGATAGGCGTTGTGCTGCTGACCGGTCGCGACAAGGGCGCCGCCCGCGCCGAGAAGCTGCAGCCCCTGGCCACCGGCGCGGCACGGGTCGCCGTTGGCACGCACGCCCTGTTCCAGAACGATGTGGTCTTCCAGCGCCTGCAGATGGTGGTGGTGGATGAGCAGCACCGTTTCGGCGTGGCCGAACGCCAGCGGCTGCAGGCCAAGGGCGAGGCTGTCCACCTGATCGCCATGTCCGCCACGCCGATCCCGCGGACGCTGGAGCTCACGCTCTACGGCGATCTCGATGTCAGCCGGATCGAGGAAAAGCCGCCAGGCCGCACACCGGTTGCCACCCGCGCCGCGCCGATGAACCGGCTGGAGGAGGTGATCGGTCGCCTGAAGGACGCTGCCCGTACCGGCGCCCAGGCCTTCTGGATCTGTCCGCTGGTCTCGGAGTCCGAGCTGAGCGACCTTGCCGCAGCCGAGATGCGGGCGCTGGCGCTGCGCAAGGTGATCGGCGCCGGCGTCGGGCTGGTGCACGGCAAGATGGCCGCGGCGGAAAAGGATGCGGTGATGGCCGACTTCGCCGATGGCAAGCTGTCGGTCTTGGTGGCCACCACGGTCGTCGAGGTTGGCGTCAACGTTCCCAACGCCACGATCATGGTCATCGAACAGGCCGAGCGCTTTGGTCTGGCCCAGTTGCACCAGCTCCGCGGCCGGGTGGGCCGGGGTGTGCGAGAGAGCGCCTGCGTGCTGCTCTACGATCCGCCCCTTTCGGAGACGGCCCAGCAGCGGCTCGACATCCTGCGCCGCACAGACGACGGGTTCCTGATCGCCGAGAGGGATCTGGAGCTGCGCGGCGGCGGCGACGCCCTTGGCCTGCGACAGTCGGGCTTGCCGGACTATGTCTTCGTCGACGCCTTCGCGCACCGCGACCTGATCGCGGTCGCCGGCGACGATGCCCGCCTGATGGTTGGGCGCGATCCAGACCTGACCAGCGAACGCGGCCAGGCTCTGAGGGTGCTCCAGGAGCTGTTCGACTGGAAGGCCGGGCTGGCGCTCCGGGATGCCGGCTAGACCCGCACCATCCGCTTGCCGCGGTTCTCCCCGGCCAGCAGGCCGATCAGCGCCGACGGCAGGTTCTCCAGACCCTCGATGATGTCCTCGCTGACCTTCAGCCTGCCGTCAGCCACCCAGGCCTGAAGGTCGGTAAGGGCCTTGTCGCGCTGGTCGTCGAAATCCATCACCACGAAGCCGCGCAGCGTCAGGCGCTTGGTGACGATCAGGCCAGGGATGCCGCGGGGGCCGTGTGTCGGCGGTGCGCCATCGTAGCTGGAGAGCGCGCCGCAACAGGCGATGCGGCCGAAGTTCTTCATGGCGAACAGGCAGGCCTCGAACACGTCGCCGCCGGTGTTATCGAAATAGACATCGATCCCGTCGGGAACGGCGGCGCGGAGCTGGCGCTTGAACTCCGGCGACTTGTAGTCGACCGCGGCGTCGAACCCGAGTTCCTCGGTAAGCCAGCGGCCCTTCTCCTCTCCACCGGCGATGCCGACCACCCGGCAGCCCTTGATCCGCGCGATCTGGCCCACGATCGAACCCACCGATCCGGCCGCGGCCGAGACCACAACCGTCTCCCCCGGCTTCGGCTGGCCGCATTCGAGAAGACCGAAATAGGCGGTGAGGCCCGCGACGCCGTAGACGCTGAGCAGGTGCGTCTCGGGCTTCAGGTCCGGCAGCCGGACCAGCCTCTTGCCGGGCAGGACCGCATATTCCTGCCAGCTCGCGTCGGCGAACACGAGGTCACCGGGCTTCAGGTGCGGGACGTGGGACACCACCACCTCAGACAATCCGCCACCGGCCATCACCTGACCGGAGGTCAGGGCCGAGCGATAGGTCGCCCCCTGCATCCAGGCGCGATTGGCGGCGTCCAGCGAGATGTATCTTGTCCTAAGCAGCACCTCTCCTTCGCCGGGGACCGGACGTTCGACCACCTTGGCCGCGAAATGCTCTGGCGCCAGCCTGTCGCCCTGCGGCAGTCGGTCCAGCACGATCTGGCGATTGGTCATTGGGTCCTCCGGAGGTGTTGCCGGCAGCTTCTCACCTGGAGCGCCAGGCCGCTAGCCGGGCTTTCGCATCCGTCTCGAGGTCTGCGTAGAACAGGTTGAAGCCCGGCGCCTTGCGACGGTCGGCCCAATTGCCCTTCTGCTGCAGCGAGACCGACCGGGGACGACTCACCCGCAGCACGCCGTCCACGCACTGTGCCGAAACCTGCCGGGCCATGAACGCCGGTCGCGCCCCCCACTCCAGCCCGGTGGCGTTGGCGGCGCCCAGGTGCAGCCGCGCGGGCGCCGCCCGGTCGGTGACGGCGCCGAGTATGGGATTGAAGCAGAGAGCCGGCCGCGGGCTGATGTTCACCAGTTCCCCCTGCGGGCTCCAGACCAGGGCCCGGGCCAGCAGGCGTTCCGAGGCGTCAAAATCGCCAGCATGGACCGAGACCCAGGCCGCCAGGCATCCGGCCTCGCCCCGGGCCACGCAGGGCAGCAGGGGTGGATCGTCGGCCGGCGCCACGGTGTCGATGAGGTAGGCCGCTACAAGCAGGCTCTCCAGCCGCGGATCGTTTGCGAACTCCTCCGAGAGCAGGCGCAGCGCCAGCGTACCACCTTGCTCCACCCCGACCACGTAGAAGGGCCGCCCCCTGTTGTCGCGTTCGAGATAGTTGCGGAACGCGGCGCGGACATCGGCGTAGGCGAACTGCCGCGCCTCGCGGGCGTCCTCGCGCAGGGTCGTGAGGCTGTAGAGGCTGGCCTGCCGGTAGCGCGGGCTGAACACCCGCCCGACGCTGACGAACGGTCCCACATAGTTGGGGGCCATCACCTCGCGGAACTGGCGGTTGGCCTTCGGGTGATCGATCCGGGCGTTCCAGTTCCGGCCGCCGTCATAGGTTGTCGGCCCGACGAAGAAGACATCCGCCTCCGCCGGGTCGCCGGGCGCGGGCCGCAGATGCCAGGCGTTTTCCCGCGCGTAGTCGGGCGCCGTTGGCGGGGTGTAGGTCTGGAACGGCACTTTCGGATCGAGGGCCGTGGACACCAGGTCGCCCCAGAAGATGACGACAGCGCCCGCCAGCACCAGGAAGACCGCGAGCAGGCTCGCGAGGAGCCATCGGCCGCGGCGGGGCGCGGGCGTGTCCATGGCTACCGGTAAGGGTCCGGCTGACTGAGGTAACGGCCCACATACTCGCCGATACCGTCCTCCAGCGTGGTGAGCGGCGCGGTGTATCCCGCGGCCACGAGCCGCTCCATCCGCGCCTCGGTGAAGTACTGGTACTTGTCGCGGATCGCCGGCGGCATGGGCGTGTATTCGATCTGCGGGTCCCGGCCCGCCGCAGCGAAGACCTGCCGCGCCATGTCCTCGAAGCTTCGGGCCTGGCCCGAGCCGAGGTTGTAGATGCCGTTCACCTGCGGGTTTTCCAGCAGCCAGCGGGTCACGTCCGCAACGTCGCGGACATAGACGAAATCGCGTCGCTGGCCGCCGTCGGGCACGTCCTTCCGGTAGCTCTGGAACAGCTGCACCGCGTGACCCTCGCGGACCTTGGGCCAGATCTGCGAGGCGACCGACTTCATCGCATGCTTGTGCTCTTCGTTCGGCCCGTAGACGTTGAAGAACTTGAGACCCACCCACTGGGGCGGCGCATAGTCGCGACTGGCCTGGCGAACCGCGAACTGGTCGAACAACGCCTTTGACCAGCCGTAGGTGTTCAGGGGCCGCAGGCGGGTCAGGGCTTCCCAGCTGTTGTCATCGTCGAAGCCGTGTTCGCCGGCCCCGTAGGTCGCCGCGGATGAGGCATAGACCAGCCGCCGCTGGTGATCGGCGCACCAGCGGAACAGATCGCGGCTGAGCGTGAAGTTGGAATGGACGATCTTGTCGGCATCCGGCTCGGTCGTCGAGGAGACCGCGGCCATATGGACCACCAGTTCCACATCGCGCCAGCGCTTGCCGAGCCATTCGAACATGTCCTCAGGCGCCACGAAGTCGCCGATCGGATGCTTGGCGATGTTGCGCCACTTGCCGAGGTCGGCCTCGCGCAGGCGGTCGCAGACCACCACGTCCAGCGCGGGATCCTCTGTCAGCCGGGCGACGATGTTGGAGCCGATGAAGCCCGCGCCACCGGTGACGAAGACGATCCTGCGGGTCATCCGCCCTGCTCCTTTTTCGCCACCCGGGCGATGGCCGCCGAGGTGGAATAGCCCTCGACGATCTCGGCCAGCCGCACCTCGCCGCCCCAGGATTTCACCAGGTCGCCGCCGACCACCTGGTCCTCGGAATAGTCGGCGCCCTTGATCAGCACGTCAGGGCGCGCGGCTTCGATCAGCTTGAGCGGGGTCAGATCCTCGAAGGGCGCCACAAGATCGACGCTGCGGAGGCCGGCCAGCACCAGGGCGCGTGATTCCAGATCGTTGACCGGGCGTCCTTCCCCCTTGAGCGTCCGCACAGACGCGTCCGAGTTCACGCCGACGATCAGACGGTCACACCACCCGCGGGCCTGGGCCAGGTAGGCCACGTGGCCCTTGTGCAGGATGTCGAAGCAGCCGTTCGTGAAGCCGACCTTCAGCCCCATGGCCCGCCAGCGGGCGACCTCCTCGACCATCCGCTGCGGGGTGGCGACCTTGCCGTCCACCTGGGCTGTGTGGGCCGACAGCACGGCCTCGACCAGCTCGTCGGGACTGACCGTGGCCGTGCCGGCCTTGCCGACCGCGACACCCGAAGCCAGCTGGGCGAAGGCGATCGCGGTTTCCACGTCCGCGCCGGCGGCGATCGCCAGTCCGAGGGCGGCCAGGGCCGTGTCGCCCGCCCCGGAGGCGTCGAACACCTCGCGTGGCGTCGTGCGGAAGTGACGGACCGGCTCCCCGCGCAGGCCCAGCGAGACACCCTTCCCGGCCCGGGTAACCAGCACGCCCTTGGTGGACCATAGCTCCAGCGCCCGGGCGATGGCGGCCTCCAGCTCGGCGTCGGTCTCTGTGCGCATCTCGGTGGCGTAGCCGAGCTCGGCGGCATTGGGCTTCACCAGGTCGATGTCGCCGTAGCGGGCGAAGGATCGGGCCTTGGAATCGACGATGACCCTGGCGCCTGTTTCAGCGGCGACCTCGCGGGCGGCGGCAATGACCGCATCGGTGATGACGCCCTTGCCGTAGTCCGACAGCAGGATCACCCCGGCGCCCTGCGCGGCGTCCTTCAGCGTGCGGATCAGGCGCTGCTCGACCTCGCCGGTGACCGGGCGGCTTTCCTCAAGGTCCACGCGCAACAGCTGCTGGCCGCCGGACACGAACCGGGTCTTGAGGGTGGTCGGGCGGTCGGCGTCCGTGACGAGGTAGCCCTCGATGTGCGGCTCTTCCGCGCCCACCAGCCGGGAGGCTTCGTGCCCCTCGGCGTCGCCGCCGATCAGGCCGACGAGGGCCACCGACCCGCCGAGGGCTGCTATGTTGCGGGCGACGTTGCCCGCCGCGCCCAGCATCTTGAGCTCGTGCGTCCGGGCAAGCACGGGGATCGGCGCCTCAGGCGAGACGCGGCTGACGGTCCCGTAGATGAAGCGGTCGACCATGAGATCGCCCACGCAGGCGACCCGCTTGCCGGGGACCTCGCCCAGGAGGTGCTGGAGGGCGGCCAAATCCATGGCGCTAGCGTGTGCGGCGCGTTGGGGACCGGGTCAAGCCGCGCGGACGGCTTCGTGGACCGCCCTGAGCTGCTTCAGCAGGCCGGCGGCGGCGGTCAGCGGCAGGGCGCTGGGGCCGTCGCACAGGGCCTTTTCCGGGTCGGGATGGAATTCCAGGAACACCCCATCGGCCCCGGCCGCCACCGCCGCGCGGGCGATCACGGGGACGCCCTCGCGCCGTCCGCCAGTGGCCACGCTGTTGCTGCGCGGGTCGGCGCCGGGCAGCTGGACCGCATGGGTGGCGTCGATGGTCACCGGCACGCCCAGCTCCTTCATCCGCTCGATGCCCAGCATGTCCACGATGAGATTGTTGTAGCCAAACGACACGCCGCGCTCGCAGAGGATGGTCAGGTCGGCGCCCGTCGCCTCACGGATCTTGTCGATGATCGCCCGGACATCCCAGGGCGCCAGGAACTGGCCCTTCTTGACGTGCAGCAAACCGCCCGCGGCCTGGGTGGCCCGCGCGGCGGCGGTGACCAGATCGGTCTGGCGGCATAGGAAGGCCGGAATCTGCACGAGGTCGGCGACCGCGGCCACGGGCGCGGCCTGGTCTATCTCATGCAGGTCGGTGCAGATCGGAACGTTGAGCTCGGCCTTCACGGTCGCCAGCATCTTCAGACCGACCTCAAGGCCCGGACCCCGATAGCTGCGGATCGAGGACCGGTTGGCCTTGTCGAAACTGGCCTTGAACACGAACGGAAGGCCCAGGCCGGCGCAGATCGCCTTCAGTTCACGACCGACGCTCAGGGTGAGGTCGATGTCTTCCAGCACGTTGAGACCGGCGATGATCGCCAGGGGCTGGCCGTCGCCGATCGAGAGGTTCCAGCGTTCGAGCTTGAGGACGGCCATGGTCTTCCCTGGGGCAGCTTGCGGGCTGTGTGACGCGCGCGGCGCCTGTTCTCAAGCCTAATCGCCTCGCCGGCGCCTCTCGATACGTCCCTTGACCGTATTGATGGAGCAGTCGATAGCGCCACATGGCTACGGTGCTATTCTGAACTTCGGTACGGGGAGAATGCATGAGCGCGGGTTTGCAGACGACAGACCTCAGCGGCGCGCCAGCGACGTTCCGGTTTGCGGCCCGGGTGATGATGCAGAACTGGCGTATCGGTACGCTGACCCTGGTGCTGCCCGACGGACGCGAACTGCGGCTTTCCGGCGACCTGCCCGGGCCCGAGGCGCGGCTGCTGGTTCACGACTACCGGTTCATCAACCGCGTGATGCGCACAGGCACCATCGGCTTCGGTGAAGGCTACATGGCCGGCGAGTGGGACACCCCCGACCTGTCCCGCGCCCTGGAAGTCCTCGCAGCCAATTTCGCTCGTTTCGAGGGGGTCTCGTTCGGCAATCCGCTGATGACCTTCGTCAATCTGGTGGGCCATGCGCTGCGGGGAAACACCCGCCTCGGATCCAAGCGCAACATCCACGCCCACTACGATCTGGGCAACGCCTTCTATTCCCGCTGGCTCGACCCGACGATGACCTATTCCGCCGCGCGCTTCGCTCGGCCCGGCGAGCCCCTGCCCCAGGCGCAGGAACGCAAGTACCGCACCCTGGCCCAGACCATGGACCTGCGCCCGGACCATCATGTGCTGGAGATCGGTTGCGGCTGGGGCGGTTTCGCCGAGTTCGCGGCCCGGGACGTGGGCGCCCGGGTCACCGCCATCACCATCTCCGAAGCCCAGTACGACTTCGCCAAGGAGCGGATGTTCAGGCTGGGTCTGGCCGACAAGGCCGATATCCGGCTGGTCGACTATCGTGATGTGCAGGGCAAGTTCGACCGGGTCGCCTCGATCGAGATGTTCGAAGCCGTGGGCGAGCGATTCTGGCCGACCTATTTCGACAAGGTCCGCGACAGCCTGAAGCCGGGCGGCCAGGCGGGCCTGCAGATCATCACCATCCGCGACGAACTGTTCGATCACTACCGGCGCACGCCGGACTTCATACAGAAGTACATCTTCCCGGGCGGCATGCTTCCGTCGGAGGAGCGGCTGCGGGCGGCGACTGACCGGGCGGGCCTTTCCTGGGGTCCGATCTCGCGCTTCGGGGTCTGCTACGCCGACACCCTGGCGGAGTGGGGTCGCCGGTTCGAAGCCGCCTGGGACGATATCACCCACCTCGGCTTCGACGAACGGTTCCGCAAGCTCTGGCGGTT
>CAUJHW010000173.1 GCA_963205005.1 Pseudomonadota bacterium | reverse complement strand
TCCAAGACCATCTACGAGGCCTTCGCCCACGACATCTACCAGAACGGCAAGGTGCTCGCGGCCAAGAAGTACCGCTACCTGGGCTTCGCCTACCGCATCCTGCTGGGCGGCCTGATCCTCAGCTTCCTGGCGTTCCTGGCGCCCTATGCAGGCCTGAGGCTCTAGGGCCTCCACCCCGGCGGGGCCATTTCGAAGCCCTCGAAGCGGAAGCCGGGAACCACCACACAGGCCACCAGGGTCCAGCCATCCTCGGCCTCGGCCGACTGCCATTCGCCGGCGCGCACGACGTGCTGCGGCGACTCCGCCAGCCCGTGCCCGAGCCGGGTTTCCACCGTCACGCCCCCGTCCGCCGTGAGGAGCAGCAGCGGCGCGCCGGCCTGGAAGATCCACACCTCCTCGGCGTCCACCCGGTGCCAGTGCGAGCGCTGGCCCTCCTCCAGCAGGTACAGGATCGAGGTGCCGGCGACGCGGCCGTCCGGCATCGTGGTCTGCGAACGCCAGGTCTGCCGGTACCAGCCCCCCTCGGGATGCGGTTCCAGGCGAAGGCGTTCGATGAGCTGGGCGGCGGTCGTGGTCATGTCCGGAGAGCAGACCCCATTCCGCGCCGCTCCGCCACTCAGGCCTCGAACGCCATGTAGACGAACCGGACCACGAACAGGGCGGCCAGGCCGAATAGCAGCCAGTCGGCCTTCGTCACCCGCCGGCTCGCCACCTTCAGCACCGCGAACGCGATCACCCCGAAGGCCAGGCCGTTGGCGATCGAGAACGTCAGCGGAATGGTGATCAGGGTCAGGAAGGCCGGGATGGCGATAACCGGATCTTCCCAGTCGATCTCGGTCAGCGGCCCCATCATCATCGCTCCCACCAGGATCAGCGCCGGCGCAGTCGCCGCCGCCGGGATCACCTGCGCCCAGGGCGCCACGAACAGGGTGGCCAGGAAGAGAAGGCCCACCACCACCGCCGTCAGCCCTGTCCGCCCGCCCGCCGAGACGCCGGAGGCGCTCTCGATGTAGCTGACGACCGTCGAGGTGCCGGCCAGTGAGCCGACCACCGTGGCCGTGGCGTCGGCGAACAGGATGCGGTTGAGCCGGGGAATGGTCCCGTCCGGCTGGACGAGGCCCGCCTTCTTCGACACAGCCACCAGGGTGCCGATGTTGTCGAACAGGTCGACGAACAGGAACACGAACAGGATCTCCAGCAGCGCCAGGCCGAAGCCCTTGCCGCCGATGCCCAGCGCCGCCGGGATGTCCAGCTGCAGCGCCGTCCCGGTCATCTCGGCCAGGCTGTAGGGCTTGGGATCCCACGTCGCGAGCCCCAGCATCCAGCCGAGGATCGCCGTCGCCACGATGCCGATGAAGATCGCGCCGCGCACCTTCATCACCGTCAGCGCCGCCAGGATCGCCAGCCCCAGCAGGGCCAGCTGCGTCGTCGGCGCATGGATGTCGCCCAGCGCCACGGTGGTGGCCGGATTGCCGACCACCAGGCCCGCGTTCTTCAGGCCGATGAAGGCGATGAACAGCCCGATCCCTGCCGCGATGGCCGAGAACAGCGCCCGCGGAATGGCGCTGACGATCAGCTGTCGCACCCCGGCGACCGTCAGCACGATGAACAGGACGCCCGAGATGAACACCAGCCCCAGCGCGGTCTGCCAGGGGATGCCCATCGCGCCGACAACCGTGAAGGCGAAATAGGCGTTCAGGCCCATGCCGGGCGCGAGCGCGATGGGGTAGTTGGCGAGGAAGCCCATCAGCAGGCAGCCGACCCCCGCCGCCAGGCAGGTGGCCGCCGCCACCCCTGCCAGCGGCATCCCCGTCGACGACAGGATCGCCGGGTTGACCAGCACGATGTAGGCCATGGTCAGGAAGGTGGTGCCCCCGGCCAGGATCTCGGTCTGGACGCTGGTCCCGCGCTCGCCCAGACGGAAGGTGCGGTCGAGGAAGCTCACGGCTTCGCCTGCGGGATGGTGGTGGCGTACCTGTCCCATCCGGCCACCAGCGCCTTCACCACCGGCGCGCCCACGAGATAGGCGGCCTCGAAGGCCGCGCCCGCGCCGCCCTCGGTGAATTCGAGCATCTGCGGCAGGCCATCGCCCTCGCGGGTATAGTTGCTGGCCGTCCGCAGGACGAGCACACGGCGGATATCGACCCGGCCCGCGCGCCCGTACAGCGCCAGCACGTCCATGATCCCCTGGTCCTCGCACTCGGTCATGGCGAACACGCCCTGGCCATCGGTCCAGATCTTCACCCAGTCCCGCGCCCACTGGGTGCGCAGGTCGCCGTGCCAGAAGCGCACCGTGCCCAGGTCGTCGCCGATGAACACGTGCGGCGGCTTCTGCGCGGCGGGCTCGCTAGGGAAGCGGGCGCGGGTGGCGGCGAGATGCGGGTTGTCGGGCAGGGCGATATCCTTGGTCAGCTGGAAGGCCCACTGGGTCAGGCCCGGGTCCATCCGCCAGACCATGTCGCTCGAGCCGGGCGCTGCGCCCTTCACACCCGGCCGCTTGGTGTCGAGCGAATAGAGGCCCCAGGGCCAGTCCTTGGGGATCTCGCGATCGTCCTGTTCGAAGATCGGATCGGCGTCGACCACCCAGTTCGCCCAGGCGGCGCTGCCGATCGAGCCCGCGCGCGGGTCCACCCCGGCGATGCCGGCGATCACCCAGTAGGCGTGGCTCAGGTCCAGGTTTGGGTCGAGCAGCAGGGCCGCGACGCTCTCGCGCGCCCGGGCCCGCATCCCGGTCACCACGCCCAGCACGCCGTCGCTCGACATCAGCACCCGGCCCTCGATGCCGGGCACCTTCACCGGCGTGGTCAGCGGATAGCGCGCCGCCCAGGCCTGAAACTCGCCGGAGGTCTTCGCCGACGAGGCGCCGGTCTCGAAGGTGGTGAGCACCACCACCTTGATAGGAATCGGCTTTGCGAACGCGCCCGCCGGGATCAGGAGCGCCAGGATCAGCGCCAGCACACGAAACATGGATTTCCCCCACAATGTCCGGCGACAGTCGGCGCTCGGCCCACCGCGCCGCAAGCCCTCAGTCCCCGGCGCGCCCGTATGCGAGGCGGCCTGCCACATAGGTGCGCGCGACCGCCCGATCATCGGACAGAATCGACAGGATGAAGAGCGTTTCGGCCAAAGTCCTGGCCTTCGTCGTCCGCCGCGCCATCAGCGGCGTCGCCGCCAGGTCCAGCACCACGAAGTCGGCTTCCTTGCCCGGCTCCAGCGTGCCGACGTGGCCGTCGATGTGCAGCGCCCGGGCGCCCGCGAGGGTGGCCATGTAAAGCGCATGCAACGGGTCCAGGCTGTCGCCCTGAAGCTGTCCCACCTTGTAGGCCTCGCCCATCATCGACAGCATCGAGAAGCTGCCGCCACCGGCCACGTCGGTCGCCAGGGCTGTGTTCACCCCGCAGGCGCAGGCCCGCCTCAGTCCGAACAGCCCGCTGCCCAGCAACAGGTTCGACGACGGGCAGAAGGCGACCGAGGCGCCGGCCCGGGCGATCCGCCCGAACGCGTCGTCCGTCGAATGGACGCAGTGGGCGAACACCGAGCGCGGCCCCAGCAGGCCGAAGCGGTCATAGACGTCCAGATAGTCCCGCGCGTCCGGGAACAGCCGGGCGACCTCGGCGATCTCGGCGGCGTTCTCCGACATGTGGGTGTGGACCAGCACGTCCGGATAGGCCGCGGCCACCTCGCCGGCCATGGCCAGCTGCGCGTCGGTCGAGGTCACCGCGAACCGGGGCGTCACCGCATAGCCCAGCCGCCCCTTGCCCCGCCACGCCCGGATCAGCGCCTCGCTGTCGGCCCGGCCGCCCTCGACCGTGTCGGTCAGTCCGGGCGGCGCATGGCGGTCCATCAGCACCTTGCCGGCGATGATCCGCATGCCGCGCGCCAGCGCCGCCTCGAACAGCGCCTCGACCGAGACCTTGTGGACAGTGCAGAAGGCCAGCGCGCTGGTGGTCCCGTTGGCCAGCAGCCGGTCGAGGAAGAAGCCGGCCACCTCGTCGGCATGCGCCCGATCGGAAAAGGCCTGTTCGGCGGGGAAGGCGTGGTTGTCCAGCCAGTCCAGCAGCTGCGCGCCCCAGCCCGCCATGGCATCCACCTGCGGATAGTGGACATGGGCGTCGATGAATCCCGGTGTGATCAGCCGTCCGCGCAGGTCCTCCACCGGCGTCCCGTCGGCCAGGCTGGGCGCCACGTCGGCATAGGCCCCGAACGCCGCCACATGGCCGTCCTCGACCACCATCAGGCCATCGGGATGATGCTCGACGGCGTCCGGCGACCGCGACGGATCGTCCAGCGTGTGCAGCAGGGCGGCGCGGTAGGCCCGACGGCTCATGGGCGCACGGCGATCCAGTCGGCGGCGGCCAGCTCGATCTCGTCCAGGTTCGAACCCGGCCCCTCGCGGTCCACCACCAGGAAGTCGCTCTGCGCCTCCAGCGCTAGCAGGAAGTGGTGCCAGGTTCCGCGGCCATAGTTCACGCCCTGGTCCGCCGTGGCGCGGAACACCCGCACCTGAGCCACGTCGAAGTCTCCCGGCGGCGCCACCGCCACCAGATAGGGCCGCCCCTGCAGCGGCATGAAGGCCTGGCTGCCCAGCGGATGCCGCTCGAAGATCTTCAGCACCAGGGGCTCCAGCGGCTTCGAGCGGAACAGGCTGATGATCGCCCGGCCCTCACCGACGCTCACATCGGCCAGCGCATTGAACCGCGTGGTCCAGCCATAGTTGATCGGGATCACCTCGGCCCGCTCCGAGGCCTCGATCACGTCCCCGAACGGCGCGAATGCATCTGCGGTCAGCGGCTCGGCGGTCAGTTCACGCATGGGTGTTTCCACAAATCCCCGTCATCCCGGACGACCCGAAGGGGCGATCCGCGACGCTGCGGCCGGGATGACAATTGAAACGCTTCAAAGCTTCGCCCCGGCCTTGATCCAGGCGCCGAGCGCCGCCCGTTCGGCGTCGGTGATCCCGGTCTCGTTGCCCATGGGCATGGACTTCGAGGCGACGGCGCGTTCGTAGATGCGCTCGGCGTACTTCTGCAGGCCCTCGGCGGTATCGAACATGGCGCCGCTGGGGGCGGTGGGAATGCCTTTGTGGGTCGGATTGGCGGCGTGGCACACAACGCAGTGCCTATCCACGATCGCCCGGACCTCGGCATAGGCCGGCACGCGCTCGGCCTCCGGCGGCTTGGGTCGGGCGCTGACGTTGAGCACGGCGACGGTGACGAAGGCCAGCGCGCCCATCGCCAGCACCTGCGGCTCGTTCCGCCCGGCGTTCTTCAGGTTGAAGTAGTGGCGGATGGTCCAGCCCGTGGCCCCCAGGCCCGCCAGCCACAGCCAGTTCAGCGGAGCGGCGAAGATCATCGGGTAGTGGTTGCTGATCATGATGAACAGCACCGGGAGCGTCATGTAGTTGTTGTGGACGCTGCGCTGCTTGGCCTGCTTGCCCAGCGACGGGTCCGGCGCCTGGCCGGCCAGCACCTGGGCCACCACCTTGCGCTGGTTGGGGATGATGATCAGGAACACGTTGGCGACCATCACCGTG
>CAUJHW010000172.1 GCA_963205005.1 Pseudomonadota bacterium | reverse complement strand
CGTTCCATTGCAAAAGCAGGGCTCTGCGCATAGCTTCCGCCGACTTTTCGCCGGAGCCCTTGTCTCCGCGCTCCCGCTCGCCATTTCGGAGAGGCCATGTTCGCCACCCCCGCCTACGCCCAAGCCGCCGGCGCCGCCGCTACCGGTGGCACTCAGGCCATGCTGCTGCAGTTCCTGCCGCTCGTGGCGCTCGTCGTGCTGTTCTACTTCCTGATGATCCGGCCGCAGCAGCGGCGGATGAAGCAGCATCAGGCCATGCTGGCCGCCCTCAAGCGCGGCGACCAGGTGGTCCTGTCGTCCGGGATCATGGGCAAGGTCGTCCGGGTCGAGGACAAGGAAGTTGGCCTTGAAGTCGCCACCGGGGTCACCGTCAAGGTGGTCAAGGCGATGATTTCCGACGTGCGCGCCAAGGGCGAGCCCGCCGCCGCCAACGACACCAAGGCTTAAAGCACCCCTTCATGATCACTGTCGCCCGCTGGAGGATCGTTGTCGTCGCGCTTGCGACGATCTTCGGCATCCTCTTCACGCTGCCCAACCTGTTGCCCGCCTCGATGCGGGAAAGCCTGCCGGGATTCCTTCCGAGCAAGACGCTGAACCTCGGTCTCGACCTGCAGGGCGGGTCGTACCTGCTCTATGAGGTGGATGTCGCCGCGCTCCGGCAGGAAAAGCTGGTCAACCTGGTCGAGGACACCCGCACCACCCTGCGCGAGGCCGAGATCGAATTCACCGGCCTGGGCATCGTGAACGGCGAGGTGATGGTGCGCATCACCGATCCGGCAAAGGCGCCGGACGCGGCCAAGGCGCTGCGCAACACGGTGGGGTCGGCCCTGGCCGGCGCGGCCGGCGGTCGTGACGTCACGGTCAGCACCGCGCCGGATCAGCGGGTTCGTGTGGCCTTCGTCAGCCAGGCGCTGGACGCCCAGGCGGCCAAGGCAGTGGAGCAGTCCATCGAGGTGATCCGTCGCCGGATCGACGAACTGGGCACCAAGGAGCCGGACATCCGTCGCCAGGGCACCCAGCGGATCATGATCGCCGCTCCCGGCGAGAGCGACCCCAACAAGCTGCGCGCCATCGTCGGCCAGACCGCCAAGCTGACCTTCCAGATGGTGGACGAGACCGCCGACGTCGCCCAGGCCCTGCAGGGCCGGGTTCCGCCGGGCGACATGCTGCTGGAAGGCTCCGAGGCGGGCATGCCCCCCATCGTGGTCAAGCGCCGCGTGCTGGTGACGGGCGAAATGCTCACCAACGCCAACGCCGGCACCAACCAGCAGACCAACGAGTGGGCCGTCGACTTCCGCTTCAACGGCATGGGCGCGCGCCGCTTCGGTGACGCCACCACACAGAACGTCGGCAAGCGCTTCGCCATCATCCTCGACGGCAAGTACATCTCCGCTCCGGTCATCAATGGCCCGATCCAGGGCGGCAGCGGCCAGATCACCGGCAACTTCACCGCGGAGAGCGCCAACAACCTGGCGGTCCTGCTGCGGGCCGGCGCCCTTCCGGCGCCCCTGAAGATCCTGGAACAGCGCACCGTCAGCGCCGAACTCGGGGCCGACGCCATCCGCGCCGGCGCCGTGTCGCTGGTCATCGGCGCCGCGGCGATCATCGTGTTCATCGTGCTGGCCTACGGCCTGTTCGGGGTGTTCGCGGCCATCGCCCTGGTGATCAACGTGCTGCTGATCCTCGGCATCATGTCGATGACCCAGGCGACCCTGACCTTCCCCGGCATCGCCGGCCTGATCCTCACCCTCGCGGTCGCGGTCGACGCCAACGTGCTGATCTACGAGCGCGTGCGCGACGAGGCGCACGCCGGGCGAACGCCGATCATGGCCCTGGAGCACGGCTACAGCCGCGCCCTGGTCTCGATCATCGACGCCAACATCACCAGCGCCATCTCGGCGATCATCATGTTCCTGGTCGGCTCCGGACCCATCCGCGGTTTCGCCTGGACCCTGCTGATCGGCGTGTTCACCTCGGTGTTCACCGCGGTGATCATCACCCAGCTTCTGATCGGCTGGTGGTTCCGCGCCACCAAGCCCAAATCCCTGCCGATCGAATAGAGACGCCCCATGCGCTGGCCACTGATCCGTCTTCTTCCGCGCGAGTTCAACATCGACTTCGTGCGTCTCGCCCCGTTCGCGGCCATCGTCTCGGCGATCCTGGTGCTGGGGTCGATCGGCTCCTTCGTCGTCCAGGGGCTGAACATGGGCATCGACTTCGTCGGCGGCACCGCCATCGAGGTCCACACCAAGGGCCCGGTTCCGCTGGGCGAACTGCGCGCCGCAGTGCCGGCCGCCGGAGGCCATGACGCCCAGGTGCAGGGCTTCGGTAACCCGCAGACCGCCATGGTCCGCTTCCGCACCGAGGGCGCCAACGCCTTCGCGTCCGCGGAACAGGTGAAGCAGAAGCTGGCCGCCCGCTTCCCGGGCATGGAATTCAAGCCGCCGGTGGTGGTTGGACCCAAGGTCTCCGGTGAGCTGATGAGCGGGGGTTTCATGGCCCTTGGCATCGCGCTGCTGCTGATGCTGGCCTACATCTGGTTCCGCTTCCAGCTGCAGTTCGGCCTCGGCGCCGTGGTGGCCGTGTTCCACGACATCGCCCTGACACTGGGCCTGCTCTCGATTACCCAGATCGAGTTCTCGATGACCTCGATCGCCGCCCTGCTGACGGTGATCGGCTATTCTATGAACGAGAAGGTCATCACCTTCGACCGGCTTCGCGAGAACCTGCGCAAGTACAAGACCACGCCCCTGCGCGACGTGATCAACAAGTCCGAGAACGAGCGTCTCTCGCGCACCCTGATCACCGGCTCGACGGCGATCCTGGCCCTGGCCGGCGCGTTCTTCCTCGGCGGTCCGGTGCTGTTCCCTCTGGTCTCCACCATGGTGTTCGGCATCGTCATCGGCACCTATTCGTCGGTCTATGTCGCCCTGCCGATCATCCTGCTGTGGGGCGTGCGCCGGAACGACGAGCCGGCCGAGCCGCTGAGGCCCGCTGCCGCCCGGCGCTAGGGCCTTGGCCCGCAACGCCCCCAGCGTGGACGCCTATGGCGATGGCGGCTTCCGCCTCGATGGCGCCCGGCACGAGGGCTCGGTGCTGATCCTCCAGGACGTGGCCCGACCGTGGGCCGTGACCGCGCTCGGGGACCTGACGCTGGAGGCCCTTGCGCCCGTCCTGGCGGCCGGATCGGCCGAGGTCGAGTTCGTCCTCCTGGGCGTCGGCCCACGCAATGCCCAGCCGCCGCGCGAGGTCCGCGAGGGCCTCCGCAGGGCGGGTATCGGCCTTGAGTTCATGGACACGCCGACAGCGGCGCGCATCTACAATGTGCTGACCGCCGAGGGGCGCCGGCTGGCCGCCGCGCTGATCGCGGTCTGAGGCCCTGTCCGGATCGCTTCCAGCCTGAAACGAAACGCCTTATACGGGTGGTTCAGGGCAGGACTTAAAGGGCAACAAAAATGGCTGGCTTACTCGCCAATTTCCGAAACACCGTCATTCTCAGCGTCATCCTGGCGCTGATCATCGTGGCGGCCTACGCGACGGGTCCGCAGGGGACGGGCGCCGGCTTCGTGCAGGCCGTGTTCCGCTGGCTGCACGTCTTCTTCGGCATCCTGTGGATTGGGCTGCTGTACTACTTCAACTTCGTCCAGATCCGGAAAATGCCGGAGATCCCCGCCGAGCTGAAGCCGGCGGTCAGCAAGTACATCGCCCCCGAGGCGCTGTTCTGGTTCCGCTGGGCGGCGCTGATCACGGTGCTGATGGGCCTGGCGATCGCCGGCGTCCGCGGCTACTCGGCCGAGACCCTGAGCCTCGGCATGGCCGGGGGCTACAACCCCACGCTCGACAAGCAGTACGCGCTGCTCGGCCTGGGCATGTGGCTCGGCATCATCATGATGCTCAACGTCTGGGGCATCATCTGGCCGAACCAGAAGCGGGCCCTGGGCATCGTGGAAGCCGACGCCGACACCAAGGCCAAGGCCGCGCGCATGGCGATGCTGGCGTCACGGACCAATCTGCTGCTGTCGATCCCGATGCTGACGACCATGGCCATGAGCCAGACGATCTACGGCTGATCCGCCGCAGACATCGCGAGGAGGCCCGCCGCGATGGCGGGCTTTTTTCGTTGAGGAGATCATGAGCGAACCGGACGACGACCTCGACAGCCTGATCCGGCGGGTGGATCCGGACCGATGGCTTTCCAGCCGCTTCGTGGCGGACGCCGCCGCGCGGGCCGACGTGATCGCGCTCTATGCCTACGACCATGAACTGGCGCGGGCGCCCCGGGTGGCGTCGAACCCGCTGCTGGGCGAGATCCGCCTGGCCTGGTGGCGCGAGATGCTGGACGAGGCCTTCGAGGGGCGGCCCGTGCGCCATCACCCCACCGCCCAGGCCATCGCCGGCGTCATCGCCCGCCGCAGCCTGGCCCGCGGCCCGCTGGAGGCGATGATCGACGCCCGCTACCGCGAACTCGATGCGACACCCATGACCGAGATCGAGGCGCTGGACTGGGCCCGCGACGGCGGCGGCCAGACGGCCGCACTGGCCGCGGAGATCCTCGATCCCGCGACCCCCGCCGAGTTCGCCCTGGCGGCCGGCTCGGCCTGGGCGCTGAGCTACCGGGTGCGCGAGACCCCGGCGCTGAAGTCGGCCTTCGACCGCACCCTGGTCACCGCCCGCACCGCGGCCCGCCGGCTGAGCGTGGCGGCGTTCCCCGCCGTGGCCCACGTGGCGTTGGCGTCGAACCCCGGCGGCTCCGAAATCTCGAAACGCATACGCCTGACCCTGGCGGTGGCGCGAGGCAGGATCTGAATTCCCTCCCTTGATGGGGAGGGCGGCAGTCACCCCGCCCAGGCCTTCAGATCGGCGAGGGCGCGGTCCCCCATCATCCGCTTCTTCAGCCGGGTCTTCTCCTTGGCGCCCAGACGGTTGCCGTCCGCATCGCGCTTCGGCGGCTCCATGGGCGGGAGCAGGCCGTAGTTGATGTTCATCGGCTGGAAGCTGCCCTTGCCGCCTTCCAGATGCCCGCCGGTGATGTGGCCCACCAGCCCCCCCAGCGCCGTCGTGGGGGGCGGGGCGTCGATCGGCCGTCCCAGGCGCTCGGCGGCGGCGAAGCGGCCGGCCAGCAGGCCCACGGCGGCGCTCTCTACATAGCCCTCGACCCCGGTCACCTGACCGGCGAAGCGCAGCCGGGTGTCGGCCTTCAGCCGCAGCGTCCCGTCCAGCAGGCGCGGCGAGTTGATGAAGGTGTTGCGGTGCAGGCCGCCCAGCCGGGCGAACACGGCCTTCTCCAGTCCAGGGATCATCCGGAAGATGTCGGTCTGGGCGCCGTGCTTCAACTTGGTCTGGAACCCGACCATGTTCCACAGGGTGCCCAGCGCGTTGTCCTGCCGCAGCTGGACGACCGCATAGGCCTTGGTCTGCGGGTCGTGCTCGTTGGTCAGGCCCACCGGCTTCATCGGCCCGTGACGCAGGGTCTCGCGGCCGCGCTCGGCCATCACCTCGATGGGCAGGCAGCCGTCGAAGTAGGGCACGTGCTCCCAGTCCTTGAACTCCGACTTGGGGCCGGCCAGCAGGGCGTCGATGAAGGCCTCGTACTGGTCCTTGTCCATCGGGCAGTTGATGTAGGCGGCCGCGTCACCGCCGGGGCCTTCCTTGTCGTAGCGCGACTGGCGCCAGGCGACGCCCATGTCGACGCTGTCGAAATGGATGATCGGGGCGATGGCGTCGAAGAACGACAGCTGGCCCTCGCCGGTCAGGTCGAGGATCGCCTGCGAAAGGGCGGGCGAGGTGAGGGGGCCGGTGGCGACGATCACGCTGTCCCACTCGCCGGGGGGGAGGCCGGCCACCTCGGAGCGGTCAATGGTGACCAGGGGATGGGCCTCCAGTCGCGCGGTGACGGCTTCGGCGAAGCCGTCGCGGTCCACGGCCAGCGCGCCACCGGCCGGCACCTGATGAGCGTCGCCGCAGCTCATGATGATCGAGCCCAGGGCCCGCATCTCGGCGTGCAGCAGGCCCACGGCGTTGCCGGTCCAGTCGTCGGCGCGGAAGGAATTGGAGCAGACCAGTTCGGCCAGCCGGTCAGTCTGGTGTGCGTCGGTGCCGCGCACCGGGCGCATCTCGTGAAGCACGACGGGCACGCCCGCCTCGGCGATCTGCCAGGCCGCCTCCGAGCCCGCCAGGCCGCCGCCCACCACATGGATCGCATTCAGGGTCTTTGACATGCGTGGCTAACTAGCAACGAACGCCGCAGATCGCGAGCGGGGCCTTGCACGGCCCCGGACGGGCGCCCAAAGTCTTTCGTCGAAGGGCTGGCCGAGTCGCTGCGGGACGCAGTGGGGCCGGGGGAGAGTAATGACGGGGTTTTCGGCGTCCGACGCCGCGCTAGAGGGATTTCGCATCGCCCGCGAACGGCCCCGCGTCGTCATGGGTTGGGCGCTGTTTTCCCTGGCCGCCAGCATCGCCGGCGCCCTGATCACCTTCACCATGCCCAAGGAGGCGGGCGCGGCGCTGGAGGCCATCGCCAGCGAACAGGCGCCCGACGCCCAGTCGCTGGCCGAGATGCTGCTGGCGGCTTCGCCCATTCTGGTGGTCGGCCTGCTGGTCCAGCGGATGATGGACGCGGCGGTCTATCGCCTGATGCTTCGCGACGGCGACAGCCGTTTCGCCTATCTGCGGCTGGGGCCTGATGAACTGCGGCTGACGGCGCTGCGCCTGATCTATCTGGTGCTGGCGGTGCTGCTGATTTCGGTGGTGCAGTTCGCGATCGTGCTGCTGGCGATCGTCGCCTCGGCCTTCGGCCAGGGGCCGATGGTGTTCGTGGCCTCGGTCGGTGAACTGGTCACGGTCGGCGTGGTGGTGACGGTCGCGGTGCGCATGTCGCTGGCCTCGGTGATCACCTTCCAGACCGGCCGGCTGGCCATCTTCGAGTCCTGGGAAGCCACGCGCGGCCAGTTCTGGTCGCTGCTGGGCGTCTATGCGCTGGCCATGTGCTGCATCGTCGCGGCGGGGCTGGCGGTGATGGTGCTGTTCCTGATGCTCGCCGGCCTGGCGCTTGTCGGGACCGGTGGAAGCCTGGGCGACCTGAACACCATCGTCCAGACCAAGGAACTCACGGTCCAGGCTGTGCTGAACCCCTACGTCCTGGCCTGGACCCTGGTCGGCTGCATGTTCACGGCGATCTATTCCGCCGTGGTGGCCGCGCCCGGCGCCTATATCCACCGCGCCCTGGGCCAGCAATCGGTGGAGCCCGTCGCGACCTAGGCGGCCGCGCTGGGCCGGGCGGTGACCCGGGCGTGCCAGGCCTTCACGTTCGCCAGGTCCTCCGGCAGCGGCAGGCCGATCCAGTCGGCGAAGTCCACCGTCGAGAGCGCGCAGATGTCGGCCATGGTGTAGCTCGCGCCGGCCACGAACGCCTTGCCCTCGAGTTCGCGGTCCAGCCACTTCAGGCCGGACTCATAGGCTGCCCGGTTCGACTCACCGAAATCCTTGAACTGGGTCAGCAGCGCCGCCGTGCGCGGGTGGGCGTGGCGCCAGAAATTGCCGACCGGGTTCATCAGCACGAACTCGATCCGCCGGATCCACATGTCGACCTGCGCCCGCTCCAGCGGCGTGGTCCCGAACAGCTGCGGGCCTTCGTTCGTCTCGTCGAGATAGCGGCAGATGGCCACCGTCTCGGAGATCGCTGTGCCGTCATCCAGCACCAGGGTCGGGATCTGGCCCAGCGAGTTGCGGGCCCGGTGCTCGTCGCTCTTGTGCTCCCGCTTCATCATGTCGATGCGGGTCTCGGGCAGGTCGATCCCCTTCTCCGCCAGGAAGATCCGCACACGGCGGGGATTGGGGGCCGGATTCGGCGCGCCGTAGAGGATCATGGTGGGCTCACTCCCTGACTTTTCATTTTCCACCCCTTCGTGGGGAGAGTGGACCGCGCGTAGCACCTGACGGGTGGGGGTGTCTCCTCATGAAGCGGAGGGAAGGGATCAGGCCTCCACCAGCGCCTTCTTCCGCGCGCCGCTGCGCTGGCGGTGGCGTTCCAGAAGCTCGGCCAGGTACTTGCCCGTCCAGCTCCTGGAATTGGCCGCGACGTCCTCGGGCGAGCCCTGGGCGACGATCTCGCCGCCGCCGTCGCCCCCCTCGGGGCCGAAGTCGACGATCCAGTCAGCGGTCTTCACCACGTCGAGGTTGTGCTCGATGACCACCACGGTGTTGCCCTGGTCCGCCAGTTCGTGGAGCACCTCCAGCAGCTTCTTGACGTCCTCGAAGTGCAGGCCGGTGGTCGGTTCGTCGAGGATGTAGAGGGTCTTGCCGGTGGCGCGGCGCGACAGCTCCTTCGACAGCTTCACCCGCTGGGCCTCGCCGCCGGACAGGGTGGTCGAGGACTGGCCCACCTTCACGTAGCCCAGGCCGACCCGTTTCAGTGTCTGCATCTTCTCGCGCAGCACCGGCACCGCCTTGAAGAACTCGGCGGCCTCCTCGACGGTCATGTCCAGCACGTCGGCGATGGACTTGCCCTTGAACAGGATCTCCAGCGTCTCGCGGTTGTAGCGCTTGCCGTGGCAGACATCACAGGTGACGTACACGTCGGGCAGGAAGTGCATCTCGATCTTGATCAGACCGTCGCCCTGGCAGGCCTCACACCGGCCGCCCTTGACGTTGAAGCTGAAGCGGCCCGGGCCATAGCCGCGGGCCTTGGCTTCCGGGAGGCCGGCGAACCAGTCGCGGATGGGCTGGAAGGCGCCGGTGTAGGTGGCCGGGTTCGAGCGCGGCGTGCGGCCGATGGGCGACTGGTCGATGTCGATGACCTTGTCGAAGTTCTCCAGCCCCTCGATCCGCTCGTGCGGCGCGGGCGCGTCCGATGCGTTGTGCAGGCGGCGCGCGGCGGCCTTGTAGAGGGTCTCGATGGTGAAGGTGGACTTGCCGCCGCCGGACACGCCGGTGATGCAGGTGAAGGTGCCCACCGGGATCTCGGCGGTGACGCATTTCAGGTTGTTGCCGGTGGCGCCGATGACCCGCAGCACCTTCTTCTTCGAGATCGGACGACGGTCCTGCGGCACGGCGATCTCGCGCGCGCCCGACAGGTACTGGCCGGTGATGCTGTCGGGATTGGCCATGATGTCGGCCGGCTTGCCCTCCGCGATCACATGGCCGCCGTGGACGCCGGCGGCCGGGCCCATGTCGATGACATGGTCAGCGGTCAGGATCGCCTCCTCGTCATGTTCGACCACCAGCACGGAATTGCCCAGGTCGCGCAGGCCCTTCAGCGAGGTCAGCAGGCGGGTGTTGTCGCGCTGGTGCAGGCCGATGGACGGCTCGTCCAGCACATAGAGCACGCCGGTGAGGCCCGATCCGATCTGGCTGGCCAGCCGGATGCGCTGGCTCTCGCCGCCCGACAGGGTGCCTGAGGCGCGGCTGAGATTGAGGTAGTCGAGGCCGACGTTCACCAGGAACCGCAGGCGGTCGTTGATCTCCTTCAGGATCCGCCGGGCGATCTCCATCTGCTTGTCGGTGAGCTGGCTCTCCAGGCCCTCGAACCATTCCTGGGCCTTGCGGATCGCAAGGCGCGAGACGATGCCGATGTGCTGGCCGGCGATCTTCACCGCGAGCGATTCCGGCTTCAGGCGATAGCCCTCACAGGCCAGGCAGGGCGTCTCGGACTGGTAGCGGCCCAGTTCCTCGCGGACCCACGCGCTGTCGGTCTCGCGCCAGCGGCGCTCCAGGTTGGGGAGCACGCCCTCGAAGGTCTTGTTGACCTCGTACTTGCGCGCGTTGTCGTCGTAGACGAACCGGATCTTCTCCGACCCCGAGCCGTAGAGGATCACGTTCTTCGCCGGATCCGGCAGCTTCCAGAACGGCTCGTCCATCGAGAAGCCGTAGTGCAGGCTCAGCGCCTGCAGGGTCTGGGTGTAGAGCGGCGACGGGCCCTTGGCCCAGGGCGAGATCGCGCCCTTGTGCAGGGTCTTGTCCTTGTCGGGCACCACCATGTCGGCGTCGAAGGCCAGCTTCGCGCCCAGGCCGTCGCAGACCGGGCAGGCGCCGTAGGGATTGTTGAACGAGAACAGCCGCGGCTCGATCTCGCTGATCGTGAAGCCGGAAACCGGGCAGGCGAACTTCTCGGAGAACAGCAGCCGCTGCGGCAGGGGCTCGCCCTCGGCCAGGTCGGCCCATTCGGCCACCGCGATGCCGTCGGCCAGTCGCAGCGCCGTCTCCAGGCTGTCGGCGTAGCGACCCTCCTGGCCGGCCTTGGTGACGATCCGGTCCACGACGATGTCGATGTCGTGCTTGAACTTCTTGTCGAGGACCGGAGCGTCCTCGATCAGCATCAGCTCGCCGTTGACCTTGACCCGCTGGAAGCCGGCCTTCTGCCATTCGGCGAACTCCTTGCGGTACTCGCCCTTGCGGCCGCGTACGACGGGGGCCAGCAGGTTCAGGCGCGTGCCGTCGGGCAGGGCATTCAGCTTGTCGACCATCATCGAGACCGTCTGGCTCTCGATCGGCAGGCCTGTGGCCGGCGAATAGGGCACGCCCACCCGCGCCCACAGCAGGCGCATGTAGTCATGGATCTCGGTCACCGTGCCCACGGTGGAGCGCGGGTTGCGGCTGGTCGTCTTCTGCTCGATGGAGATCGCCGGCGACAGGCCCTCGATCAGGTCCACGTCGGGCTTGCTCATCAGTTCCAGGAACTGGCGGGCATAGGCCGAAAGGCTTTCCACGTAGCGGCGCTGGCCCTCGGCGTAGATGGTGTCGAAGGCCAGGGAGCTCTTGCCCGACCCCGACAGGCCGGTGAGCACGACCAACTCCCCGCGCGGGATGTCGACGTTGACGTTCTTCAGATTGTGCTCGCGCGCGCCGCGCACGCGGATCTGGTTGTGCAGGTCGGCCATACTGTCCCGGGAACGCGGAAGGCTCGCGGAAGGGTCCTTTCGCGAGGCCGCCTAATGTAGGTGACGGGGCTCAGGGATAACACGGGAACGGAGCGGGAACAAAGGCCTGCCGCCTCGCGCGCGCGAGGGCTGCTGACACCACGCTGGCAGCAGGGGGCGCCCAGGGCGCTAGAAGCGGCGCTTGAACGCCAGCCGTGTCGGGCTGAGGCGGAACCCCTCGTCGTCGCTCCAGGCCGCCTTGGCGCGTATGTCGACCTCGGGAACCCTGGCGGCCGGAGCCTTCGCGGCCTGCGGCCGGGTCAGCTTCAGCACGGGCCGGGCGGCCGTCCGGGCGCGGGCCGGAGGTGACGGCCGCGGGTCATGCGCCCGCAGGCCCGGTGTCGAAGCCACGGCGATGGCGGGCCAGGCCTGGGCCAGGGCCGCGACAGGGGCCGCTGCCAGAAGACCGGCTGCGATGAGGACTTTGAGGGGCAGGAACACGACGCGCTCTCCGGAAGGGAACGCCACCACAACCCGCCGGGGCTTTATTGGTTTCCTTTCGCCGCCGATCGCCCTGGCGCGACGCAGGTCCGGATTGCGCCACCTCCGGATTGCGCGATGCGGGGCCAGTGACTACCTCTTGGGCCCCACGAGGAGATCGGGCCGATGCGGCTGACAGCGGACATTGCGAAACCCCGAACTGTCCCTCTCATCGTGATGCGCCATGTCTCCGACCTTCGTGACCCTCGATGGGGTCAGCTACGCCAGCCCTGACGGACGGCGTCTTCTCGACAACCTGACCCTGGCCTTCGGGGCCGAACGCACCGGGCTCGTGGGCCGCAACGGCGTGGGCAAGTCCACGCTGGTGCGACTGATTCTGGGCGAGCTTCCCCCTGCGGCCGGCGCGGTGAGCGTCCGCGGGCGCGTCGGCGTGCTGCGACAGGCCCTGGCGCCTGAGCCCGGCGCCAGCGTCGCGGCCCTTCTGGGCGTCGAGACCGCTCTCGACCGGCTGCGGCGGATCGCGGCGGGAGAGGGCGCGGAGGACGATCTGGCCGAGGCCGACTGGACGCTGGAGGCCCGGCTGGACGCGGCCCTGGCCGACGTCGGCCTTGCCGG
This sequence comes from Pseudomonadota bacterium, assembly GCA_963205005.1. Lineage (GTDB taxonomy): Bacteria > Pseudomonadota > Alphaproteobacteria > Caulobacterales > Caulobacteraceae > Phenylobacterium. The sequence goes on along the minus strand of CAUJHW010000172.1, from coordinate 11,008 downwards.
TCTGGAACTGGGGCGCCCGGCGGCGACGCTCAGTGGCGGGCAGGTGACCCGCGCCGCCCTGGCCGGGCTGGTGGCGGCGGAGCCGGATCTGCTGGTCCTTGACGAACCCACCAACAACCTCGACGCAGACGCCCGCGATCTCGTCGCCGGCCTCCTGGAACGCTGGAGAGGCGGGGCCATCGTGGTCAGCCACGACCGCGCTCTCCTGCGGCGGATGGACCGGATCGTCGAGCTCTCGTCCCTGGGCGCCCAGGTCCATGGCGGGGGCTATGATCTCTATTCTGAGCGCAGGGCGGCGGCCGAAGCCGCCGCGGCGCGCCAGCTCGCCGACGCTGAAAGGGATGCCGCGCGGGTGGCGCGGGACGTGCAGCTGGCCTCCGAGCGCAAGGCCCGGCGGGACGGGGCCGGAAAGCGCGCCCGGGCCCGGGGCGACCAGCCGAAGATCCTGCTCGATTTCCGCGCCGGACGGGCCGAGGCCAGCGGTGGACGCGAGCGGCGGCTGGGCGAGCGGTTGAAGTCCGAGGCGGCGGAGGCTCTGGCGGACGCCGGGGCTCGGGTTGAACGCATCCGGACCCTGGCCTTCGACCTCCCGCCATCCGGGCTGGCGGCCGGCCGCACCGTTCTGGCGCTGGAGGATGTCGGTTTCGCCCACCCCGGCGGACCGCGCCTGCTGAACGGGCTGGACCTGCGGATCGCCGGCCCCGAGCGGGTCGCTGTAAGCGGCCCGAACGGCTCGGGAAAGACCACGCTGCTGCGGCTTTCGGCCGGAGACCTCGAACCGACCGTCGGTCGGGTGACCCGCGGGGTCAGGGCGGCCTTTCTCGACCAGCGGACAGCGCTGCTGGGCGACGACGCCAGCCTGGTGGCGGCCTTCCGGCGGCTCAACCCGGCCTCAGGCGAGCAGGCGGCCCGCGCGGCCCTGGCGCGGTTCCTGTTCCGCAACGTCCTGGCCGACAAGCCGGTAGCGGCGCTCAGCGGCGGGGAGCGCCTGCGGGCCGCGCTCGCCTGCGTGTTGCTGGGCGACACGCCGCCCCAGCTGCTGATCCTCGATGAGCCGACCAATCACCTGGACCTGGACTCCATCGGCGCCGTCGAGGCCGCCTTGCGGGGCTACGACGGCGCGCTTCTGGTGGTCAGTCACGACCGCGACTTTCTGGACGCGATCGGGATCGACCGGGAGGTCAGGCTCTAGCCGAGCCCGTCAGCCATCACGATCGTGGCGTCGGCCGCGGCGAAGCGGTGCTGGGCGATCGCCTGGTATTCCGGCGAGGTCATCCAGGCCCGGGCGGCGTCCTGGCTGTCGAACGACAGGATCACCAGTCGGCCAGGTCCCCAGTCGCCTTCCAGCGGTTCGGGCGCATCGGAGACGGCGACCACCCGGCCGCCGAAACGCTGCAGGATCGGCATGAAGTCCGCCTCATAGAGGCGGTAGCGCTCACGATCGTGGATCGCGACATTGCCAACGATGAAGCACGTCATGCTGCGGCCTTTCGAACCGTCCGGAACACCGCATTGGCCCGGGCGCAGGGCTGGCCGTCGGCGGTGACGAAGGCCTGGGTGAAGCATAGCGTGCCGCCGGGCTTCACGAACACCGTGTCGAACTCCAGCCACTGGCCGATCAAGGCCGTGCCGAGGAAGTCGACCGTCAGGTTCGCGGTGACCAGGCGGGTGTCCCCGCCCAGATGCCTGCTGCACGACAGGCCCATGGCGTTGTCGGCCAGGGCGCTGATCAGGCCGCCGTGGACGAAGCCGCGGCTGTTGGTGTGGGCCGCGCCCGCCCGCAGGCCCAGGATCACCGAGTCGCCGGAGAACCGCCGGTAGATCGGCTCCCAGGGGGCGGTGAGGGGACTTCTGCGGTCGTGGCGTTCGAAGCCGGCCGGTATCTCCGGCGCGGGACCCGTCACACCGACCCCGCCAGGCGGGCCAGGCTCTCCAGCGTGCCCTTGCAGGCATGGGCGGCCTCAGCCCCCTTCACCCGGAAGTGGCCGTGGTAGAACTTCTGGTGGACCTCGTGCTCATGGAAGTGGTGCGGGGTCAGGACCACCGAGAACACCGGCGTCTCGGTGGCGAGCTGCACCTGCATCAGGGCGCGGATTACCGTCTCGGCCACGAACTCGTGCCGATAGATGCCGCCATCCACCACGAACCCCGCCGCGACGATGGCGGCGTAGCGGCCCGTGCGGGCCAGGGTCTGGGCATGCAGCGGGATCTCGAACGCGCCGGGGGTCTCAAAGCGCTCGATCGCGCCGGGCGGGAAGCCCAGGGCGGCCATCTCGTCTGCGAAGCCGGCATAGGCCTCGCGGACGATTTCCTCGTGCCAGAGCGAGTGCACGAAGGCGATCCGCGTGGCGCGGAAAGCGCCGGTGGCGGTGGGATATTCCTGCAGAACGGCAGTTTGGGTCATGGTCTTCTCCCTGACCGGGTTCAAAGGACCACGACTCAGGGGCAGGCCGCGCCGCGCACAGGCGGAATCCCGCCCGGGCGTAGCTCGACCGTTCTCATAACCGGACTATGACCGTCGGCCCCGGGATCGCACCGGCTCTGCTCGTCCCTGCCGGCCGAGGCCGGAAGGCGCCCGCGGGCTCGTCCTGCCGAAGCAGGCATTACCGCCGGTGGGGAGTTGCACCCCGCCCTGAGAACGTAGGCCGCCGGAGTTTCCGACGGCCCGCGCAGGTTAGAACGGTTCCGTTGCGTCAAACAAGCGTTTGAATCGCGCCGGGCTTCAGGCGGCGACGGGCTCGCGGCCAAGGACATCGTCGCGGACGCTTTCGGCGATTTTCGCCACCTCGCCGATGTCGGAGTCTCCCACGCCCAGTTCTCGAAGGGTCGCGGCGAGGTTCTCGACCACCGCGTCGAAGTGGCTGTCATTCAGGCCGCGCGCCACCAGGCTCGCATGACCCCGACGCATGTCGGCGCCTGTGTAGGTGTTGGGACCGCCGAACGCCATGATCAGGAACGCGCGCTGCTTGGCGTTCTGGGCGGTCATGTCGACGCCGTCGAAGAAGTGCCGGATACGGTCGTCCAGCAGGACCTTGCCGTAGAAGATGTCGACCGCGGCTTTCACAGCCGCCGTGCCGCCGATCCGTTCGTAGAGTGTCGTCATCGCGATCCCCTTTTAATTGGTATTCAAGATACCGCTTTTATGAGGCGCCCAAACTACCACTTTATGAAGACCGGACAAGCCGGGAAGTGAGAATGACCGCGTGCGACTGACCCTGCAGACCGACTACGCCCTGCGGTCGCTGGTCTATCTGGCGACCTCGTCCGAGGGATCGGCCCCCGCCGCGAAGATCGCCGACGCCTACGGCGTCTCGCTCAACCACCTGGTCAAGGTACTGCAGAAGCTGCGCGCCCTGGGGTACGTCGAGACCGTGCGGGGCCGGAACGGGGGCGTCCGGCTGTCGCGGGATCCCGCCTTGATGCGCCTGGGCGACGTGGTGCGCGGCTGCGAGGACCTGACCGAATTCGTGGAGTGCTTCAGGCCGGAGACCAACACCTGCCCGCTGGCCGAGGCGTGCCTGCTCAAGGCGCGACTGGGCGAGGCTCTGGCGGCCTACCTCAGGGTCCTCGACGGCTACACCATCGCCGACGTCGCGGCCAACCGGGCCGAGCTCTCCGCGATCCTGGGGACCCGCTAGGCCCGCTTGTTCAGTGTGATCGCGGTCGCTGTGGCGCCGCCCGACTGCTGGCCGCCGGCGCCATAGACCGAAGCCTGGCTGCGCTGGTTGGCCACTTCCTCGGCGATGCACCGCACCAGCCCCTCGGTCACCGTGCGCGCGGCTTCCAGAGCGCGGCCCTGACGGGCGAGCACGGCATCGAAGGCCTCGGTGGCGCGGACCAGCCGCGTGCGGGCGGCGAGGGGGGCGGATTCCACCATGCTGACGTCGGCCCGCACCCGGGCCGACTCGTGGCGATAGAGATTGGCCAGCCGCGATGTCTCTTCCAGCAGCGACGCGGCGTCCTGAGGCCGGCGCTGCTCGAAGGCCAGGGCCTGTCCGGCGATCAGTTCGGTGAGGCGTTCGGTGAGGATGATCAGCTGTTCGACGCGATCCTCGGCGTCGTGGGCGGAAAGCGCCATCAGGTCAGCCCCTGAAGCTTGAGCATTTCACGTTGGACGGTGTCGGCCAGGCCGATGCCGCCGGCCTGGGTCATCTGCTTGGCCATGGCGTCGGTCATCATCGAGCGGAACATCTCCTCGCCGAAGCCGCCGCCGAGGGGGCCATCGGTCTCGATGCCCTCGAACATCTGGCCGATCATCTGGGCCAGGAACTGGCTTTCGAACTTCTGGGCCGCGTCCTTGGCCTTGGCCCGCCAGAGGTCCGTCGCGCCGGTCTGGGCGCCGTTGGCCGGAAGGCCAGGCGAGACCGCCGCGGATGATATCGGGCCGGCCATCACATCACCTCGATTTCGGCCTGCAGGGCCCCGGCGGCCTTGATCGTCTGCAGGATGGAGATCATGTCGCGCGGCGTGACGCCCAGGGCGTTCAGTCCCGAGACCAGGGTCGACAACGCGGCGCCGGTCTTCAGGGTCAGGAACTGCTTGCCCTTCTCCTCGTCCACCGAGATGTCCGACTGGGGCACGACGGCGGTCTGGCCGACCCGGGCGAAGGCGCCGGGCTGGCTGACGGCGGGCTGTTCGCGCACCGTGATGGTCAGGTTGCCCTGCTGGATCGCGACAGTGGAGACGCGGACCGCCTCGCCCATGACGATCACCCCGGCCACCTCGTCGATCACCACCTTGGCCGCCGAGTCCGGCTCGACCGTGAGGTTCTCGACCTGGGCCAGGAAGGCCACCATGTTCTGGCCCGCCGGCGGACGGATCGAGACGATGGTGGGGTTGTCGGCGATCGCCGTGCCCGGATAGGCGCCGTTGATCACGTCGGCGATCCGACGGGCGGTGGTGAAATCGGGATTGCGCAGCGTCAGGCGCATCTGGGCCATGTTGGCGAGTTGAAAGCCGATCTCGCGCTCCACACTGGCACCGCCGGCGATCCGGCCGGCGGTCGGCACGCCCTTGAGGACCGTCGAACCCGAGGCGCCGCCGGCGCTGACCGAACCGGTCTGCACCGTGCCCTGGGCGACCGCATAGGCCTGACCATCCGCGCCCAGCAGGGGTGTGACCAGCAGGGTGCCGCCCAGCAGACTCTTGGCGTCGCCGAGGGCCGAGACAGAGGCGTCGATCTGTGCGCCCGGCGCGGCGAACGGCGGCAGCTTGGCGGTGACCATCACCGCCGCCACGTTCTTGGTGTTTAGATTGGCGTCGCGGACGTTGACGCCCAGCCGCTCCAGCATCGCCTCGAGGCTCTGCTTGGTGAAGGGCGCGTTGCGCAGGGCGTCGCCGGTTCCGTTGAGGCCCACGACGATGCCATAGCCCACCAGCTGGTTCTCGCGGACGCCCTCGAACTCGACGATGTCCTTGATGCGGGACTTGGCGAACGCCGGCGAGCCGGCGAGGGCGGCGGCCAGGAGCAGGGCTGAGAAGAGGCGGACCGGACGCATGTGACCCTTTGGGCGCAATGTACGCAGGGTCTCTCGCGAGAACCGTGCCAACGGGAATATTCAAAGAAAACAATTGCAGGGGCCGTCACGGGGCTACCTTGACCTAGGCAGAAAGTGCCGCCGGTTAACCATGCTGCAAGTTTGACCGGCGCATGGTGCCGATCAGATCGAAGAGGGCTAGGCGTCCATCTCATGAAGGTCACCGGAACAGGCGGTCTGTCACAGACGCCGGGCGCCAGGCCCGCGCGGACTGCGGGCGACGGCGCGGGCTTCCGGGTCGCCGGCGCCCAGGGCGGCGCGGCTGCGCCCAGCCAGGTCTCATCCGCCTCGGGCGTGGGGGGCGTGTTCGGCGTCGAAGCGCTGCTGGCCATGCAGGACGTGGAAACCCCCACCGAGCGCCGGCGCCGGTCGGTCCGCCGGGCCGGGCGGCTGCTCGACGACCTCGACGAGCTGAAGATCGCGCTCCTGGGCGGGGAACTCAGCCAGGCCCAGCTCGAGCGGCTCGGGCGAACGATTCGCGAGCAGCGCAGCGCCACCGACGATCCGAAGCTGGAATCGCTCCTCGACGAGATCGAAACCCGCGCGGCGGTTGAGTTGGCCAAGCTGGAATCCGCGGCGCGACAGGCCTGATTTCCAGCGATACACACGGGAGCGTTGAAACCGTCACGGCTTTTGATATACAGCCCGCGCGTGTCTTAGGGTTCCTAGGGGCGTGAGGTTTCCATGAAGACAGCCGCTGTAATGGCTGAAGCTCCCGGGTATCGTCCTTCCGAGGACGAGGAGTTCATGAACGAGCGTCAGCTTGAGTATTTCAAGCAGAAGCTCAACATGTGGAAAGAGGACATCCTTCGCGAGTCCCGCGAAACGCTGTCTCATCTCCAGAAAGAGACTGAGAATCATCCCGACATCGCCGACCGGGCGTCGTCGGAGACCGATCGGGCTCTTGAACTCCGCACGCGTGACCGTCAGCGCAAGCTCATCTCCAAGATCGACGAGGCCATCCGCCGGATCGACGACGGCTCCTACGGCTATTGCGAGGAGACCGGCGAGCCCATCGGCCTGGCCCGGCTGGAGGCCCGTCCGATCGCGACCCTGAGCCTCGAGGCCCAGGAGCGTCACGAGCGCCGGGAACGCGTCCACCGCGACGACTAGGCCTGCTCGATCGCTCCCGCGATCACGGCATCCACCTCGATCTCGACCCGCCAGTCGGGGTTCACGAACCGCGACACCTCCACGATCGTGTCGACCGGTTTCGCCTCCAGGCAGAACCGCCGCCGGACCTCGGTGACCGCCCGCCAGTCGTTGATGTCGATCAGCAGCGTCCGCGTGCGGACCACGTCATGCCATCCGGACCCGGCCCGCGTCAGGGCGTCGCCGATGATCTCGTAGCAGCGCTCGGCCTGGCGGGTGACGTCGCCGACGCCCACCGTCTGGCCGGTCGCGTCCAGAGGCGCCGTGCCGCCCACGCTGATGTAGGGACCGACCCGGACTGCACGGGCGAAGCCGACGATCTCCTCCATCGGGGTGCCGTTCAGGATCAGCTGGCGTTTCACGAGGGCAGGTCTCCGGAAATCAGGCCCCGGGATTGTCCCCGGCGCCCGCGGGGGCTGTAGCGCTCGTCCGGAAGGTTCGCCACCCTAGGAGCCGACCTGAGTCGGGGGGCTTTTGCCCTCATGATTTGTTCAGGCTATATATGCTCAAACTGAGCATTACTCCGGACCGGAGCTGACGGTGACCAAGGCGTTCCATTCGATCCATACGCACGGCTTCGTGCGCGCCGCGGTCTGCACGCCGACGGTCATTCCCGGTGACCCGGGCTTCAACGCCGCCGAGACCCTGCGCCTGGCGCGGGATGGCGATGCGCAGGCCTGCGACCTGATGCTGTTCCCGGAGCTGGGGATCTCGGCCTACGCCATCGACGACCTGTTCCTTCAGGACGCCCTGCTGCGGCGGGTGGAGGATGAGATCGCGGCCCTGGCGAAGGCCAGCGCGACCCTCAAGCCGGTGCTGATCGTCGGCGCGCCGCTGGCCCACAACGGCCGGCTCTACAACTGCGCGGTGGCCATCTCCCGGGGGCGGATCCTCGGTGTCGTTCCGAAAAGTTTCCTGCCCAACTATCGGGAATACTACGAGAAACGCTGGTTCGCGCCGGGCGCCGGCGTCACCGGCCTGGAAATGACGCTGGCCGGCCAGACCGTCCCGTTCGGGACCGATATCCTGTTCGCCGCCGAGGACCTGGCCGACTTCGTCTTCCACCTCGAGATCTGCGAGGACTTCTGGGCGCCCTTACCGCCCTCGACCGCGGGCGCCATGGCGGGCGCGCTGATCCTCTGCAACCTCTCGGCGTCGAACATCGTCGTTGGCAAGGCCGATGACCGCGAGCTGCTCTGCGCCTCGCAGTCCACCCGCTGCCAGGCGGCCTATCTCTACTCGGCGGCCGGGCCGGGGGAGAGCACCACGGACCTTGCCTGGGACGGCCAGGCCTCGATCCACGAACTTGGCCGCCGGCTGGCGCTCACCGACCGTTTCCCCGCGGCCTCGCAGATGGCTGTCGCCGACATCGACGTGGAGCGCCTGCGTCTTGAGCGGATGCGCACGCCCACCTTCAACGACGCCGCGGCCGCCGCCGGCCATCCGGAACGGTCTTTCCGCCGGGTGCGCTTCGCCCATCAGCCGACCTTCGAGGACGTGGGGCTGGTCCGGCCTCTGGACCGTTTCCCGTTCGTGCCCGACGATCCGGCCCGGCTCGACAAGGACTGCTACGAGGCCTTCAACATCCAGGTTCAGGGTCTGACCAAGCGGATCCAGGCGACGAAGTCCAGGCATCTGGTGATCGGCGTCTCGGGCGGCCTGGATTCCACCCATGCCCTGATCGTTGCCGCCAAGGCCTTCGACGCCGTCGGCCTGCCGCGCGAGAACATCCTGGCCTTCACCCTGCCGGGCTTCGCCACCAGCGACGGCACCAAGGCCAATGCCTGGGCGCTGATGCGGGGGCTTGGGGTCACGGGCGAGGAGATCGACATCCGCCCCACGGCCCGGCTGATGCTGCAGGAGATCGGCCATCCGTTCGCGAATGGCGAGCCCACTTACGACATCACGTTTGAAAACGTGCAGGCGGGCCTGCGCACAGACTACCTGTTCCGGCTGGCCAACCAGCGGAACGGCTTCGTGCTCGGCACCGGCGACCTGTCGGAGCTGGCGCTGGGCTGGTGCACCTACGGCGTTGGCGACCAGATGAGCCACTACAATGTCAACGGCGGGGTGGCGAAGACCCTGATCCAGCACCTGATCCGCTGGGTGGTGAAGACCGGGACCTTCGACGAGGGGCCGAACGCCACCCTGCTGTCGATCCTCGGCACCGAGATCTCGCCGGAACTGGTGCCCGCCGACGCGACCGGGGCGATCCAGAGCACCCAGGCCAAGGTCGGCCCCTACGAGTTGCAGGACTTCAACCTGTTCTACATCACCCGCTTCGGCCTGCGCCCCTCGAAGGTGGCCTTCCTGGCCTGGCACGCCTGGCGCGATGTGGGGCAGGGGCAGTGGCCCGAGAACTTCCCGGACGAGGCGCGCAACGCCTACGACCTGGCGACAATCAAGAAGTGGCTGGGCGTGTTCCTGTTCCGCTTCTTCGAGATCAGTCAGTTCAAGCGCTCGGCCATGCCCAACGGTCCCAAGGTGATCTCCGGCGGCGCGCTCTCGCCCCGTGGCGACTGGCGAGCGCCCAGCGATGGCGTGGCGCGTGTGTGGCTGGACGAGCTGGAATCCAACGTACCGTAACGACTTGGATTCGTTCGTGAATTCAGAACTTTCCACTCATCCCGGCATTCGCCGGGATGAGCGGGATTAAGAAAGACCCTAGGCGACGCCTCGCGGAACGCTGACCGCGTCGCTGTGATCGAAGATCGTCCTGCCGTTCTCGATGCCCTGCACGGTCCAGGCGATCTCGAACGTCCCCGGCGTCGATCGCACGACCAGCCGCGTCGCGACCCGCACCGACCAGCCCGGCCGTTCAAAGGCCGCGCGATAGACCTTGGCGGCCACGGCCTGGCGCCCCTGACCCATCAGGGCGACCTCGAAGCGGGAGGCCAGCCGATAGTCCGTGCCGGTCTCGCCCAGGTGATAGGCCGTCGCCTCGGGGGCATGCGCCGCCGCGCCCGCGAGGCCGGTCGGGAGCAGCGCCTCCTGCGATGGATCGAGCCACTTCGGCGGCCCCAGGGTCGCGCCCTTTGCCGTAACCGGCGGCGCGAACGGCGTCACGTCCACGGTGTCGAACGATGTGTGCGGCAGGTTGAGCTCAAGGTGGGCGGGATCCAGGGGCAGCGTCCCGCCCGCGCGGCCTGGCCACAGGGTCGGCCAGCCGTCCGCCGACAGCAGCAGCCCGACACGGTGCCCGGCCTTCAGCCTCCAGGCGACGGCCTGGAACGGCAGGATGACATCAAGACTTTCACCATCCCGCGCCCGTGCGGCGCGCCCCGTGCCGTCGGCGAAGGCCAGGTTCAGTGCGCCGGTTGTCATGCGCACGGCCGTTCCGTCGGGAGCCACATCCAGCAGTCGCGCGACCAGGATTCCGCCGGCAGGCACGGACCGGACCCTGGCGCGCAGGACCGGCATGAACACTTCCCCATCCCCGACAGCCGCCTGGGTGAGAAGCGCGCCATCCGCAGGCCAGGCGCCCGGTGCGTCCTCGTAGAGATCCTCTGTCAGGCGACCCGGCGTCCTTGGCGCCGGCTTCAGCACCGTTCTGCGCGGGCCAAAGCGCCACTGCACCGAGCGCAGCTGCGCCATCGGCCAGGCGACGCCGCGCCAGACGCCGCGCTCAAGACCGCCCCGGCGGTCCGGCTCCGCCAGCCAGTACCGCAGCCCGGGCTCTGCCATCACGCCGGTCTCGCGGCCCTTGAGCCATTGATCCCACCACCGCAGAGCCTCCTGCAGGAAGCCGATGCGCGGCCCGCGGGACGCCGTCGTGGGTGTCGCATGCTCCCAAGGCCCGATGATCGTCCGCACGGGCCCTCGCCAGCCGGCGGCGATCCGCAGGACCGAGGTCGCGTACTTGTCTGCCCAGCCGGAGTAGAGCAGCAGCGGCACGGTTCCGTCGGTGGGCGCCGCCTTGCCCTGCCAGTAGCCGTCGCGCTCGAGATGCGTGAGCCACGGGATGGCCCAGGGCCGATTGGCCGCCAGGCGCGCCAGCCATGCCTCGCGCCAGCCGTCGCCGAACTGTTTCGGATCTGGCGGCAGGGCGTTGAACATCAGCATCACGCCGGCCCAGTCGACCAGGGCCGTATAGGGCGCCCCGCCCAGGCCATGGATGTCGGTGGCCCAGCCGTCTTCCGAGACGCCGCCCAGCACCATGGCCTTCAATGCCGGCGGCGCCCGCCCGGCGGCCCTGAGCGCCGTGAACGCCGCCCAGGACAGGCCGGACAGGCCCACCGCGCCGTCGCACCACGGCTGCGCCGCCGCCCAGGCGACGCAGGCCACGGCGTCATCGATCTCCGAGGGCAGGTATTCGTCCG
>CAUJHW010000171.1 GCA_963205005.1 Pseudomonadota bacterium | reverse complement strand
GGCGATCTGCTCGAAGGTGAGCGAGGTGTTGTCCACCAGCCAGACGGCGGTCGCCTTGGGCATCAGGATGTTTGTCATGGCGGTTCTTCGCGAAGTCCTGGAAACGAAGGCGCCCGGCCTTTCGGCCGGGCGGTGAGGGTTCACATATAGGCTGTATGGCCGCCGCTGAAAACGGCTTTCTAGAAGCCGAAGATCCAGTCGCCTGTCAGGCTGCCCAACTGCACCCCCACCAGGATCACCTGGTCGCCCGCGCCGAGCGTGATCACCGTGTCCCCGCCGACCTGGGCCACGGAATAGGTGTTGCCGGGATCGAGCTGGACCCGGTCACCCTCGGCCAGGCTGAAATCGAGGATCCGGTCGGCGCCCGTGCCGGTGAAGACGTGGAAACTGTCGGCGCCGGTCCCGCCGGTCATGGTGTCCGACCCGAGGTCGCCGGAGACGAAATCGGCCCCGGAACCGCCGCTGAGCACGTCATCGCCCTGGCCCCCGCGCACGATGTCGGCGCCGGCGCCCCCGTCGAGGGTGTCGGAACCGAGGTTGCCGTAGACCAGGTCGGCCCCGTTGTCGCCGGAGAGGCTGTCGTTGTCCTTGCCGCCCACCACCCAGTCATCGCCGTCGCCGCCCGACTCGGTGTCGGAGCCCGCGTTGCCCTGGATGTCGTCGAAGGCGGTTCCGCCGACGATGGAGTCGGCGCCGTCCTCGCCGCGCAGATAGCCGCTGCCGCCACCGCCATCGATGGTGTCGGCGCCGGAGCCGCCGAAGATGCTGTCGGCGCCGGCATTGCCTTCAAGCACGTTGCTCAGGGCGTTACCGTTGAGCGTGTCCGCGCCGAACCCGCCCTCGGCGTTTTCAATCTGGGCGCCCTGGGCGATGGCAATGTTGCCGACCAGCCCGCCGACATTGGAGAAGAAGCCTTCCCGAAGGTCGATGAGCTGCGCCTGCGAGTAGCCGGAGAAGTCGAAGGTGTCGCGGCCGCCGGCGTCCCAGACCGCAAAGATCAGACGGGTCGAGCTGTTGGAGGCGGCGAACCAGGCCCGGTCGGCGTTGGAATTGAACCCGTAGACCGTGTCGCCGGTCCGGGTGGAGGTGTTGGCGCCGTACTCGATCTGGGCCGCGCGGATGTCATCCAGCAGCGGCACCGACGAATAGCTGCCGCGGAAATTGGCCCCGGTGTTGGTCTCCGAGAAGTAGCTCATCACCGTGTACTGGCGGGTGTCCTCGTAATACTCGGCGTTGGCGGCGTAGGTGAACGTCGCCCCGGAGCTGGCGTTGTACTCGCCGGGGTGGGCGAGGCCGATCGCGTGACCCGTCTCGTGGACCAGCACCTGTGCGCCGTAGTTCCCCATGGTCGGGAACGAGTTGGAGCCCGCGCCGATGTTGACCCAGACGTCGCCGGCCGAACTGCCGGAACTGGGGTTGCCGGGATAGTTGGCGAAGGCCGAGGATCCGCTCTCGCCGCTGGAATAGTTGCTGAACAGGATCGAGGCGTTGTCGGAGTAGGCCCCCTCTCCGTCCGTGCCGGAGCCGACGCGGATGAAGGTGATGTTGGCCACGTCGGCCCAGGCGCGCAGCGCCTCCTCGGCCTGGAGGATCTGGCTGGCGTTGAACCGCTGGAAGCCGTCGGTGTCGGTGGGCATCCGCGCCGGGGCGTTGGCCCGGAAGGCGTAGGTGACCACATAGGCCACGCCGGCCGTTCCGCCCCAGCCGGGCGCCGGGGCCATGGTGTCGGGATCGAAGCCCGTCATCTGCAGCGCGGCGCGGTCGATCGTGTAGCTCGCCTTGCCGTTGACGGTCGTGTTCGCCCGCTCGGTGGCGTTCAGATAGGACTGGATGGAGCCGTCCGCCCCGTCGAGGCTCAGGGCCTGCGGCGTCGCGAACCCGGCGCAGTGAGGGCATCCGCACCGGCCGCCGTCGTCCACGATGAACGGCCGGGCTCCGGGAAGACCCAGGCCCGTACCGGCCTCGGCGGAAGAGATGGCGTCGATCGGCATCAAGGCACTCTACTCAAGACCATCCCCTTCAAATCCCTAAGAGAACGGGAAATTCCGCACAAGGGTCGCAGGCCGCGACACAACCGCACTTGACCATTGTACGGGCCAGGCGTCGTTCCGGTTGAGTGAGGTTGCCGTACTTTCGTCCGCGCGGCTAGGGCGGGTCGCTAGTCGAACGCCACCTTGCCGACGATCCGCAGGCCATAGCCGCCGGAGCCGGGCAGGACGGTCTGCGACGAGGACAGCAGCGTCATGTCGCGCACCCCGAGGTCCAGCAGGATCTGGGCGCCGATGCCGTAGTCGCGCAGGACGTTCTCGGAGTGATCGGCCTGGGGCTGGCCGTAGCGCTCGGAGAGCCAGTGGGGGTTGGAGTCGCGGATGAACACTGCCACCGCCGCGCCGTCGTAATCGGCCATCGCCTTCAGCGCCTTGGGCACGTAGTCGCGGCGGGCCTCGACGGCGCCCAGCATGTCGGTCGCAAGGTCCACGCGGTGCATGCGAACGAGCGTCGGCTTTTCCGGATCGATGCGGCCCTTGGTCAGGACCGCGTGCTCGGTCTGGTCGAGGCTGTTGCGGTAGATGACCATCCGGAACTTGCCGCCGTAGGCGCTGTCGAACGGCGTCTCCAGAACCCGCTCCACCTGGCGCTCGGTGCGGCGGCGGTGGGCGATCAGGTCGGCGATCGTGCCGATCTTCAGCCCGTGCAGCTGTGCGAACGCGACGAGGTCGGGCAGGCGCGCCATCGACCCGTCGTCCTTCATGATCTCGCAGATCACCCCGGCGGGGTTCAGCCCGGCCATGCGGGAGATGTCGACCGCGGCCTCGGTATGTCCCGCGCGCACCAGAACGCCGCCGTCCTTGGCCACCAGCGGGAAGACGTGGCCGGGGGTGACGATGTCGTCGACGCCCTTGGTCGGATCGACCGCCACCGCGATCGTGCGGGCCCGGTCGTGCGCTGAAATGCCGGTGGTGACGCCCTCGCGGGCCTCGATGGACACCGTGAAGGCGGTGCCGTGGCCCGACTGGTTGTCGCTGGACATGGGCGGCAGGCGCAGCTGCCGGGCGCGCTCGCCGGTGATCGACAGGCAGATCAGGCCCCGGGCGTGCTTGGCCATGAAGTTGATCTGCTCCGGGGTCGCGAACTGGGCCGGGATGATCACATCCCCCTCGTTCTCGCGATCCTCGGCGTCCACCAGGATGTAGGGCCGGCCGTTGCGGGCGTCCTCGATGATGTCCTCGATCGGACTGATGGCGCCGCTGACGCCGTCGGGTTCCTGGCCGGCGGCCGGGGGCACGAGGTAGGGGCGCTTCATCGGGCGGTCCTCATCAGGGCGAACTCCATGACCTGCTCGGCGACCGTGTCGAGCTGCCAGGCGTCCTTCGTGTCGCGGCAGGCGCCGGTCTCGTTGAAGAGCTCGGAGCCGCCGTTCAGGGCCGCGCCGAACGGCGTCGGCCAGCCCCGCAGGGCATGTATGATCGAGCGCAGCGCCATCAAGGTGGTCCCGCCGGCCTGCGAACCGGCCGCGGTGATGATCGTGCCCACCGGCTTCCCTGTCAGATAGGGATGGGCGTCCCGGCCGGTCAGCTCGAGGGTGTCGAGGGCGTTCTTGATCACCCCGGAAATCGAGCCGTGATAGCCGGGGCTGGCCACGATCAGGCCGTCGGCCTCGCGCACGGCGGCGGCCAGCGCGAGCTGGGCCTCGGTGGCGTCCGAGGGGCGCGGATCGAAGATCGGCAGCGATCCCAGGAACTCCCCGCCCAGCAGCCGGGTCTCGGCCCCCAGCGCCTCGGCGCGGGCAAGCGCGCACAGCAGCGCCTTCTCCGTCGAGGATCCGGAGCGGATGGTGCCGCCGAGGCCGAGGATGAGGGGTCGCCTGCTCATGGACCGACCTCTAGGACGGCAAAGCCTCGGGCGCTACCCCTCAGGCGGGTTCGTCGGCGGGGGCGAAGATCTTCCGCAGCTCGGTCTTCACGATCTTGCCGTTGGCGTTGCGCGGCAGGGTCTCGGGCCAGAAGGCCACCTTCACGGGGACCTTGAAAGCCGCCAGCCGGGCGCGGACGAACTGGCGCAGCTCGTCCTCGGTGGCCGAGCCGCCGGGCCGGAGGTGGACCACAGCGCCGGGCTCCTCGCCGAGGGTCTTGTGCGGAATGCCGACGAGGGCGGCGTCCATCACGTCGGGATGGTCGTAGAGGACGTTCTCGACCTCGACACAGTAGATGTTCTCGCCGCCCCGGATCAGCATGTCCTTGGCCCGGTCGATGATGAACAGGAAGCCCTCGTCGTCGATCCGCGCCAGGTCGCCGGTGCGCAGCCAGCCGTCCTGGAAGGTCTCGGCGGTAGCTTCGGGCTTGTTCCAGTAGAGCTTCACCACCTGCGGACCCTTGACCCACAGCTCGCCCACGGCGCCGGGGGCCAGCAACGTCTTCCCGTCCGCGGGATCGCGGATCTGCATCTCGCCCACCGGGGCGGCGGGGCCGGCGCTGTCGGGACGGTTCTCGTAGTCGCGGCCCAGGTGGCTGGTGAAGGTGGCGGTGGTCTCGGTCATGCCCCAGCCGTTGCCGGGCTGGGAGCCGGGGAACACCTCGGTGATCTTTCGCACCAGTTCCGGCGCCGAGGGCGCGCCGCCGTAGGTGACGGCGACCAGCGAGGACAGGTCATATTTCGCCCGCGCCGGATGCTCGATCAGCTGCCAGGCGATGGTCGGCACGCCGCCGGTGGCGGTGACCTTCTCGCGCTCGATCAGGGCCATGGCGGGCTCGGCGTCCCAGCGGCGCATGAGCACCAGCTTGCCGCCCGCGTTCATCGTCGGCGCCATCGTCGCCGACAGTCCGGTGGCGTGGAACATCGGCACCACCAGCAGGGTGCAGCGCTGGGGCGTCTTGGTCGGGTCCAGTTCCGGCAGCGGTTCGCCGGCCCGCAGGAAGTTCCGCACCCCGGCGATGCCGCCGGCGCCTATGTTGGAGGTCATGTTGCGATGGGTGCCCAGCGCGCCCTTCGGCCGGCCCGTGGTGCCGGAGGTGTAGAGGATGGTGGCGTCGTCCTCGGGACCCAGGGGAACGTCGGGCAGCGCAGGCTCGGCCAGGCCGCTCCAGCTGTTCACCGTTCCGATCGTGTCTTCCAGCCGGCGGATCTTGGGATGCTGCGGGGCGCCGGCGAGGCGCGTGACATAGACCGCCTCGAGATCCGGCAGCTTGTCGAGGAACTCGGCGATGCGGTCGAGACGCTCGTCGTCCACGAAGGCGATCTTCGTGCCGGAATCGGCCAGGCCGTATTCCAGCTCCGCGCCCGTCCACCAGGCGTTCAGCGGCGTGACGATGGCGCCCACCAGCACGCCGGCCCAGAAGCATACCGGCCACTCCGGCAGGTTGCGCATGATGACGGCGACCCGGTCGCCCTTCTTCACGCCGTCGGCCAGCAGGCGGTGGGCCAGGGTCAGCGTGGCGCGCCCGAAGCTGTCGTAGGTGGCCCGCTCGTCCTCATGGACCATGAAGTCGCGTTCGCGGAACCGCTGGCCGTTGAGGAACACGTCGCGCAGGGTCGGCGGGGCGTTCTTCCAGACCCGCGTGGGAATCCCGCGGATCACCATTTCCTCGATCTCGAAGGGGGCCCCCGGGGCCGTCAGCCGCGCATGGGCTTCGGCGATCGACATCACAGGCCAGGAAGTACTCAAGCGGGGGCTCCAAACGAAAACGTCATCCCGGACGGGGGTCCGGGATGACGGCTACAACAGACCGGATCGGGATCAAGCCTTTTCGGCGGCTCTCTGGGCCACGTAGGCTTCCTTGAGCTCGCCCAGTTCGGTCCTGAACCGCTTCTGGGCTTCCTCGCGCAGCTTGGGGATGTGGTAGGCGGGGAACAGGTCGTTGTCCGGCGTGTATTCCTTGAGAATCTGCTTGGCCAGGGTGACCTTGTGGACCTCGGTCGGGCCGTCGGCGATGCCCATCACCAGGCTGGAATTGACCATGTGCATGAAGGGCATCTCGTTGGAGACCCCCAGCGCGCCGTGCAGGTGCGCGGCCTTGGTCGCCACGTCGTGATAGACCTTGGGCATGGCCACCTTGATGGCGGCGATGTCCTTGCGGACCTTCTGGTAATCCTTGTGCTTGTCGATCAGCCAGGCCGTGCGCATCACCAGAAGGCGGAAGCTCTCCACCGCGATCCATGAATCGGCGATCTGCTCCTGCACCATCTGCAGGTCGGCCAGGCGGCCGTCGCGGGTGGTGCGCGAGACGGCGCGCTGGCACATCAGGTCCAGCGCATGGCGGCAGGCGCCGACGGTGCGCATGGCGTGGTGCACGCGGCCACCGCCCAGCCGGACCTGGGCAATGACGAAGGCCGCGCCGCGGTCGCCCAGCAGGGCGTCGTAGGGCAGGCGCACGTTGTTGTAGCGGACATAGCCCTCGTTCCCGCCGCCGATCTCCCCGCCGGCGCCGACACCGACGTTGCGGATGATCTCAACCCCGGGGGTGTCCGTGGGCACCAGGAAGATCGAGGTGCGCCGGTAGGGGTCCTTCGCGTCCGGATCGGTGATCGCGTAGAGCACCAGCACCTTGGAATACCGCGCGTTGGTGGAGAACCACTTCTCGCCGTTGATCACCCACTCTTTGCCGTCAAGCACCGCGCGAGTGGTGAAGGTCAGCGGGTCCGAGCCGCCCGACGGCTCGCTCATCGAGAAGGCCGAGCGGATCTCGCCGTTCAGCAGCGGCCAGAGGTAGCGCTCCTTCTGCGCCTCGGTGCCGTAGTGGGCGATGATCTCGGCGTTGCCGGAGTCCGGCGCCTGACAGCCGAACACCGACGGGGCCAGGCCGTTGCGGCCCAGCTTCTCGTTCATCAGCGCCAGTTTCAGCTGGCCGAAGCCCTGGCCGCCCAGTTCGGGACCCAGGTGACAGGCCCACAGGCCCTGGTCCTTCACCTTCTGCTGCAGCGGCCTGATGAATTTCTCGCGGCCGAGGGTGGAGTAGACCGCCATGCCCAGATGCGAGAGGGGCTCGACCTCGTCGCGCATGAACTCCTCGATCCAGTCCAGCTTCTTCTGGAACTCAGGATCGGTCTCGAAATCCCATGCCATGACCGCCTACTCCCTGGCCTATTTTTTCGTATTACGGGTATGCTAATCCGGCTTCCTGGAGAGAGCAAACGCTGGTTTGCGAGCGCGGACGCGGCGGATCAGCCCGCATACCCGTCCACCAGATAGACCCGGCTGGTCGAGGTCGCCTCGCGGATCGGCAGGATGGCAAGATACTCCGGCGAGTTGCGCCAGGCCCGCGCCGCCTCGCGACTGGCAAAGCGCAGCACCACCAGCTTGTGCGGCGGCTCCGGGCCGTCCACCTGCTCGGGGTCGCCGCCGCGCACCACGTACTCGCCGCCATAGGCCGCCAGGATCGCCGGCACCTGATCGGCATAGGTCTGGAACCGCTCGGGCTCGGTGACGACGATCTCGTTGATGACGTAGGCGACCATGGCGGGGACGGTACCGGGGGCGAGCCCGGCGCCGCAAGCGCCACGACGCCGTCGCGGGACCGGGCCGCGGGTCAGGCCCGCTTGCGGGCGGACCCCTTCCGGGCCGCGGTCTTCGGAGCGGCCGCGGCGGCCTTGGCCGCGGGTTTTCGCGCGGGCGCCTTCCGGCGTCCGCCACCCTGGCCAAGGCTGCGCTTCAGGGCCTCCATCAGGTCGATCACCTCGGCCTCGCGGGGCGCCTCGACGGTCTTCACGCCGTGACCCTTCTGTTTCTCGGCGATCAGCGCCCGGAGCGCGTCCTCGTAGCGGTCGTTGAACTGTGAGGGGTCGAAGGGTCCCTCCTGCTGGCCGATGATCTTCTCGGCGATCTCGACCATGGCCGCCGAGGGCTTCAGCGCCGGGATGTGGCTGAACACATCGTCGGCGTCGCGCACCTCGTTGTTCGAGCGCAGCGACCAGGCGACAATGCCCCGGTCGCGCGGCTCCAGCGCCATCAGCCGCTCGCGCTGGTGCATCACCAGCCGGCCCAGCGCGATCTTGCCGGCCTTTTCCATGGCCTGGCGGATCACCGTGAAAGCCTCGGCCGCCATGTCGCCGTCGGGCGCCAGGAAATAGGGATCGTTCCAGTAGAGGCGGTCGATGTCGTCGGCGTCGACGAAACGCTCGATGTCCAGCGTCCGCGTGGTGTCCAGCCGGACGTTGTCGATCTCGTCCTCTGTGACCACGACGTACTGGCCCTTCTCGACCTCGTAGCCCTTGACGATGTCGGCCCGGTCCACCGGCCCGGTCTCCGGATCGGTGGGGATCATGCGGATGCGGTTGAGGGTCTGCCTGTGCAGCATGTTGAAGCTGACGTCGGAGGTCCGCTGGGTGGCGGTATAGAGCGCGACGGGACAGCTCACGAGGGACAGTCGCAGGTACCCCTGCCAGGTGGGACGGGCGGCCATGGGCGGAACTCCGGATTGCGCGGAGTCCTCAACGCGAAGCTTGGCGATTCAGTTCGCCTCCGAACCCGGCGCTATCTGATCGAAGGCGGCGCCTGCGCATCCAGCTGGGCCTTTCGGAAATTGGTCCGCACGCCGCTGGGCGAGCCGAATTCCATCAGCCGGTCGGACTTCGGATCATAGGCCGGCCAGGGTTCCGCGCCACATCGGGGGGCTCCGGTCTTCGCGAAGGCGACCCAGCAGCCGTGCATGAATGTCGCCATGGCCCGGTCCTCGTCGCTGACCACGCTCATGGGTGTGCGCCGGCCCCAGTATTCCCAGACGTACTGGATCTCGGCGGCATGGGCCGCCGTGGTCATCCGGGGCCGGAACCGGCTGCCGACATAGGAGAAATGATAGAGCCAGGCCGGCTTGCCGCCCGACGCCCTGGCCGCCACCCAGCGGGCGGGGGCGCCGAACATCCGGTCGGTGAAGCTCTCGCGGCCCGCCGCCGAGCGCAGGTCGTCCGAGGTGGTCATCAGCCCGCCGAAGGCCACCGCGTCCTCGCCGGAATTCCAGCCGATGATCAGCGGCACGTCGGCGGCGCGGCCGCGCTCAAGCGCCTGGGTGGCGGTCTGGGTCATCAGCTTTCCGTCCTCGAACGGCCCGTAGTCGCCGGCCAGCGGGACCAGTTTCTCGATCGGCAAGGCGCGGAGCTGGTCGGCCGTGGCGTCGGCGGGCGCGCCGGCCTTCTGCAACGCGGCCATGCCGCCGGCCTCGGCCTGGGCCAGGGTGCGGGGTTCGAACCAGCCCAGGCCCGATTGCACGATGGCCTTGTGATAGAGGCCGCGCGCGCCGGGGGACGCCAGCAGCGCCAGCACGCTGACCCCGCCGGCGGACTCGCCGAAGATGGTGACGTTGCCGGGATCGCCCCCGAACGCGGCGATGTTGCGCTTCACCCACTTCAGCGCCGCGATCTGGTCCATCAGGCCGAAGTTGCCGGTGGGCGCCGCCCCCGCCGCCCGGGTCAGGGCCGGATGGGCCAGGTAGCCCAGCGCCCCCAGCCGGTAGTTGATCGAGACCACCACCACCCCGTCGCGGGCGAAGTTGGAACCGTCATAGACCCAGCCCGCGCCCACCCGGTGCCCGCCGCCGTGCAGCCAGACCATCACCGGCGCCTTCCTGGCCGCCTTCGGCGCGAAGATATAGAGCTGCAGGCAATCCTCCGACACCGGGCCGTTGGCCCCGCCGAAGGCGTTGGGCGAGCCGTCGGCGTTCATCGGCTGCGGGCACGACGGGCCGTTCTTCGAGGCGTCCAGCGGCGCGCTCCATGGCTTCACCGGCGCGGGCGGCGCCCAGCGCAGCGGCCCCACGGGCGCGGCGGCGTAGGGGATGGCGCGGAACACGTTGGCGGTCTCGCGAGCGACGCCGACGACGGAGCCGCTGTCGATACGCACCGGCGCGGTCGGCGCCTCCTGCGCCTGGACGCCGCCGGCCAGCGCCAGCAGGGCTGCTCCCAGCATCGATGTCAGCGTCCGCCTCATGTAGGCCTCCCGGATTGCCGCGGGATTAGTGATGCAAAATCTCCGGCCCGCAACCGGTCGGGAAATTCCCCGGTCACAAAGGCGCCATTACATGCCCGAACACTCATGGGTTGCCGCGTCAGGGCGGCGCGTCGGGGGCGATACTGTGTCGATGCGCGTACTCCTGCTGTCGGGCGTGACGGCCGCCCTGATCGCAGGCCCGGCCCTGGCGCAGACGCCCGCGCCGAAACCGGCCCCGCCCCCGAAGGCGCCGGAGAGCCCGACCGTCGGCGAGGTGGTGGTGACCGGCACGGCCCCGCCCGTTCGCACCTCCATCGACCGCAAGAGCTACAGCGTGGCTAACGACCTGCAGGCCACATCCGGCTCGATCGGCGACGCGCTGCGCAACATCCCCTCTGTCGAGGTGGACGTGAACGGCAATGTCGCCCTTCGTGGGGATTCCAACGTCACCACCATGATCGACGGCAAGCCCTCCGGCATGTTCAAGGGCGAGGGCAAGGGCCAGGCGCTGCAGAGCCTGAGCGCCGACCGCATTGAGCGGGTCGAGGTGATCACCAACCCCTCGGCGGCCTTCAACCCCGAGGGCACGGCTGGAATCATCAACCTGATCACCCGCAAGGGCGCGAAGCCAGGAACAAGCGGCAGCCTGCGAGCCAACATCGGCTCCGGCGGCCGCCAGAATGGCGGCCTCAGCGCCTCGCGCAAGGACGGCAGATTCACCACCAGCGGCGACCTCTACCTGCGCCACGATTCCCTGAAGCAGCCCCTCCGCGGCCGTCGGGACTTCATCGATCCGGCGGGCGGCGGACCCCTCACGGAAGTGCGGCGCTCGGTGAACAGCGGCACGGCAGAGGTGCTCGGGACACGGCTGGGCGTCGACTATGACCCTGACCCGAAGACCCGTATCAGCGCGGAGGTGGGCTACAACAGCGTCGGCTTCATCTTCGACCAGCGCCAGACACTGGATCGGACCAATGCGGCCGGCGCGCTGCGATCGGCCTACGACAGCGCCGGCGGGCAGCGGGAGGACCGCGACAATCTGGAGTTCACGCTCGGCTACCGGAAGAAGTACGCCGACGACCACGAATTCAACGTCAGCTTCGTGCGGGAGCTGAGCGAGGAGGATCGCAGCCGCCTGGTCCTGCGGCAGTTCCGCCTGCCCGTCGCGCCGTCCGCCTTCGAGGATACCGAGTACCGCAACCGCTTCTGGCGCACCCAGGTGAAGGTCGATTACGCCCGGCCGCTGCCGGGCGAGGCCAAGATGAAGGTCGGCTACGAGTTCAACGCCGACGACAACGACTACATCGTGGTGTTCGGCCGGGCGTCGGGGGCTGCGCCGGCGGCGATCGATCCGGCCCGGTCGAACCTGTTCCGCTTCGACCAGCAGGTGCACGCCCTGTTCGGGACCTATGAGCGGCCGTTCGGCAAGTTGACCGCCCTGGCCGGCCTGCGGGTCGAGTCCACACGCATCGACCTTGACCAGGTCACCCAGGCGCTGAAATCCGGGAACGACTATGTCCGCGTCTATCCCAGCCTGCACCTGGGCTACCGGCTGGACGACAACCGCCAGCTCAGCGCCAGCTACAGCCATCGGGTCCAGCGCCCGCAGCCGCAGGACTACAACGCCTTCCGGATCTACAACGACCCGACCAACCTCTCGCAGGGCAATCCGGGCCTGAAGCCCCAGCAGACCGACAGTTTCGAGCTGGGCTACCAGTACCGCAAGCAGGGGACGATCTATCTCGCCACCGGCTACTACCGGCGCGGCCAGGATGCGGTGAACGACGTGTTCCGCGACCTGGGCGGCGGGGTGATCCTGCAGACCAGGGCCAACGTCGGCGCGTTCCAGTCGGCGGGGCTGGAGCTTGTGGCCAATGGCCGCCTGCCCGGCAAGGTCAGCTACAACGTCAGCGGCAACCTGCTGTGGAGCGAGATCGACGCGACCGGCCTGGGGTTCGGCGCCGGGCGGCGCGACGCCTACACCGCCTTCGGCCGCGCCTCGCTGAACTGGCAGGCGACCGAAAAGGACCTGTTGCAGCTGCAGGGTTTCGTGAACGGCAAGGTCCTGCTCACCCAGGGCTACCGCAAGCCCTCGGCGGTGCTGAACTTCGGCTACCGGCACAAGTTCAGCGACCGGCTTTCGGCGGTGATGACCGTTCAGGACATCCTGGGGACCACCCGTTTCGGCTCGGTGGTCGACACGCCCGCCTACCGGGAACGGGTGAGTGGGGGGAGCAAGAACCGCGCCGTCCACCTGGGCGTGAGCTACGCGTTCGGCGGCGGCAAGGTCCGCGACGGCTTCGAATTCGGCGGCGGCGGCGCGCCGGGGAACTAGATTCCCCCAGCCTTGACTCCTGCGTTCCCGGGAATAGAACGAAAGTGGAACAAAAGGAGTCCCAAAGCCATGTCCGATTTTCGCGGGCTGCGGTTCGCCGCCCTGGCTGCGAAGATCGCCGCGCTCGAGACCGGCGGGCGGGCGGCGGCCGGCGCGCTGCCGTTCGGGGACGCCGGGCTGGACGACCATCTGCCCGGCGGCGGCCTGCCGCTGGGCCGCTGGCATGAGGTGACCGGGGCGGGGCTGGAGGCCGAAACCTCGGCCGCGCCCGCCGCCTTCGCCGCCCTGATGGCCGCACCGCTCGCCCGCCGTGGGCAGGCGGTGTGGGTGCTGCGCCGCGACGATCTGTGGGCGCCGGGGCTGGCGGGGCTGGGCTTCCCGCCCGAGCGGCTGATCCAGGTCTGCGCCCGCGACGAGGCCGAGACGCTGATGGTGATGGAGGACGCGCTGGCCACGGTGGGCGTCTGCGCGGTGCTGGGCGAGGTGGAGGGGGTGGACCTGACCGCCGGGCGCCGTCTGCAGCTGGCCTGCGAGAAGCGCGGCGGCACGGGGTTCGTCATCCGCCGCCGGCCGTTCGGCGGCTCGGCGCGGAAAGAGGCGACCGGCTCGGTGGCCGCGACCCGCTGGCGCGTGGGGCCCGCGCCCTCCGAGCCCCCCGCCGGGGAATTCGGCCTGGGCGCGCCCCGCTGGCGTGTCGAACTGGAGCGCTGCCGCGGCGGGCGGACGGGCGCGTGGATCCTGGAGGCCGCGAAGGCCTATTCCTGGGAGGCAGGCGATGTCGCGCATCCTCTGCGCCTGGTCGCCCGACTGGGCGATCGCGAACTGGCGCCGGCGCAACCCGCTCAGCGGCGCGCCGCCTGAAGCCGGGTCACCACCCTTCGCCCTGCTGGAGACCGCGCGCGCGGTGCGCCGGCTGGCCGCGGTCAGCCGCGAGGCCGCGGCGCTCGGCCTGCGCCCCGGCCAGAAGGCCACCGACGCCATGGCCCTGGTCCCGGGCCTGGTCACCGCCGAGGCGGAGCCGGAGGCCGACGCCCGGGCGCTGACCGCCCTGATCGACTGGTGCGTGCGCTACTCGCCGGCGGTAGCGGCTGACGCGCCGGACGGGCTGTTCCTCGACATCACCGGGGTCTCGCACCTGTGGGGCGGCGAGGACGCGATGCTGGACGACCTGCGCGGGCGGCTGTCGGCGGGCGGCCTGCCCTTCCGCCTGGCCATCGCCGACACCCCGGGCGCGGCCTGGGCGCTGGCCCACTTCGGGCGGGACGGGACCATCGCCCCGCCGGGCGGCCAGGCCGAATTCCTGAAACCCCTGCCGCCGGAGGCGCTGCGCCTCGATCCGCAGGCCGCCGCCCAGATCGGCCGCCTGGGGCTGCGCCGGCTGGAGCAGATCATCGCCCTGCCCCGCGCGCCGCTGGCCCGGCGGTTCGGGGCCGCGACGCTGGAGCGGCTCGACCAGGCGCTGGGCCGCAGCCGCGAGGCGCTGACCTTCCGTCGCCCGCCCACGCCATGGGTGGCCCGGCTGGCCTTCGTCGAGCCGATCAGCACGCCGGACGACATGGCCCGGGTGACGCAGGACGTCACCGCGAAGCTCTGCGCGCGGCTGGAAGCCGGGGGCCACGGGGCGCGGTCCTTCGAGGTCGCCTTCCATCGGGTGGACGGCAAGGCCCTGCCGCTCACCGTCGGCCTGTCGCTGGCGGGGCGGGACGCCCGCCGGATCGCGCGGCTGTTCGAGCCCCGGCTGGAGACCATCGACCCCGGCTTCGGGATCGAGTGCGTGACGATCGCGGCCTATGCGGTCGAGCCGGTCTCGGGCCGGCAGGGCCGCATCGACGCCGACCTCTCCACGGCGGTGGAGGACGGCCTGGCGCCGCTGGTCGACCGTCTGGTCAACCGCCTGGGGCCCGAGCGGGTCTGGCGGGCCGGGCCGGCGGAAAGCCATGTGCCGGAGCTGGCCGTCGACCGCGCCCCGGCGCTGGGCGCCCCGCCCCCGGAGGCCGCGCCCTGGGACCGCGAGGCGCCCCGTCCCATCCGCCTGTTCCGAAGGCCCGAGCCCGTGGAGGACGTCACCGCCCTGTTGCCAGACGACCCGCCGCTGCAGTTCCGCTGGCGTGGCCGCCTGCACCGGGTGCGCCGCGCCGAGGGCCCCGAGCGCGTGGCCGAGGAATGGTGGAAGCGCGACGTCGAGGACGTCTCGGTCGCCCACGTGCGCGACTACTACCGGGTGGAGGACGCCGATGGCGTCCGCTTCTGGCTGTTCCGCGCCGGCCTCTACGGGGCATCCGAAGCCCCGCCGAAATGGTGGCTGCACGGACTGTTCGGATGAGCGGAACATTGACCCGCTATGTCGAGCTGCAGGCGGCCAGCAATTTCTCGTTCCTGCGCGGGGCGTCGCATCCGGGCGAGCTGGTGGTCGGCGCCCAGGCGCTGGGCCTTGAGGCCGTGGGGATCTGCGACCGCAACACCCTGGCCGGCGTGGTGCGGGCGTGGTCGCAGGCGCGCGACCTGCAGGCGGGCGGCTCTGCGGTGCGCGCCCTCACCGGCTGCCGGCTGGACTTCGCCGACGGGACACCCAGCCTGCTGGTCTATCCCTCCGACCGCGAGGCCTATGGCCGCCTCACCCGCCTGCTCACCCTGGGCCAGCGGCGGGCGAAGAAGGCCGACTGCGAGCTGCACTGGGCCGATTTCCGGGATCATGCCGAGGGCCAGCTGGTGCTGGTGGTTCCGCCCGAGCGGCTGGACGAGGCGTTCGGCCGCGATCTGGTCCGCATCGCCGGCGAGCTGCCCGACGTCTGGCTGGCGGCGGCCCGGCGGTATGGCGCGCGCGACCTGTCGCGGCTGTCGAATCTGGCGAGCCTCGCCGAGCGGGCGGGCGCGCCGATGGTGGCCACCAACGACGTGCTCTACCACGGCCCCGAACGCCGCCCGCTGCAGGACGTGCTGACCTGTATCCGCGAGAACACCACCATCGCCGAGGCGGGACTGCGTCTTCAGGCCAACGCCGAACGGCATCTGAAAAGCGCCGCCGAGATGGTCCGGCTGTTCGCGCGGTTTCCCGGCGCGGTGGCCCGCAGCCTGGAGATCGCCGGGCGCATCGGCTTCGACCTGGGCGAGCTGCGCTACGAGTACCCTGACGAGCCCGTGCCTGCGGGCAAGACCGCCATCCAGCACCTGCGGGACCTGTCCTGGGCGGGCGCCCGCTGGCGCTATCCAGGCGGCGTGCCGGACAAGGTGACGAAGCTGGTCGCCCACGAGCTCGATCTGATCGAGCAGCTGGATTACCCGAACTACTTTCTCACCGTGCACGACATCGTCCGCTGGGCGCGCGACCAGCGGATCCTCTGCCAGGGGCGCGGCTCGGCGGCCAATTCCTGCGTCTGCTTCTGCCTGGGCATCACCGCGGTGGATCCCACCAAGGAGGACCAGGATCTCCTGTTCTCCCGCTTCATCTCGGCCAACCGCGGC
>CAUJHW010000170.1 GCA_963205005.1 Pseudomonadota bacterium | reverse complement strand
CGCCGGGGCCGGTGGCGATCACTTCGCCTTCCTGCGGCTTTTCCTTCGCGGTGTCGGGAATGATGATCCCGCCCTTGGTCTTTTCTTCTTCCTCGACGCGCTTGACGAGGACGCGATCTCCCAGGGGACGAAACGCCATGTGTGTTTTCTCTCTGCTTTTCCGTGCGGGACGGTTGAATGCTGTGACGGGCTTCCGGAGCGGGCTGTTAGCAGTCCATGCCCCTGAGTGCCAACGTCGAGCGGGAGTTAGGTAGACCAGCCGGTAGAGTCAAGGCGGCCGTGGCGTTCCGCATCGAGCCCGGCTTGGCTTTTTGCGCGCCGGCGACCTAGTCTCGCTTCCAGACAGCGGGGAGAGGCGTCATGGGCCTGCAGGCGGTGCTGGAGAAGGTCGTCCGGGAAGGCGACCTGACATTGAAGCTGCCGGGTGGTCGCAGCCTGCGGCTCGGCGACGGAACCGGCCCGGCGCTGGTGGCCCGGATCACCACCGCCGGCTGGGCGGCGCGGATCGCGGCGAAGCCCGGCCTCGGCGTCGGCGAGGCCTACATGGACGGCGGCCTGGTGCTGGAGCAGGGCGAGATCGCCCAGTTCATCGACCTGATCGGCGCCAACGCCCAGTACAAGCCAAAGAAGCGGCGCGGGCCCCTGCGCAGCTGGCTGCGGCGGACGATGCGCGAGGCCAACAACCGCGTGCAGTCGCTGCGCAACGTCGCCCACCACTACGACCTGTCCTACGACCTCTACCGGCGGTTCCTCGACGAGGACATGCAGTACTCCTGCGCCTATTTCGAGCGGCCCGACATGACGCTGGAGGAGGCCCAGCTCGCCAAGAAGCGGCACATCGCGGCCAAGCTGAACCTGTCCCCCGGCCAGAGCGTGGTCGAAATCGGCTGCGGCTGGGGCGGCATGGCCCTGCAGCTGGTCGAGGACGCAGACGTCGAGGTCGACGCCATCACCCTGTCGATCGAACAGCTGAAGGTGGCCCAGGCGCGGGCGGAGGCGAAGGGGCTGGCCGGCAAGGCGCGGTTCTCGCTCACCGACTATCGCGACCTGAAGGGAACCTACGACCGCGTGCTGTCGGTGGCGATGTTCGAAGCCGTGGGGCGACCGAACTATCAGGAATACTTCGACGGCGTCGCGCGGCTGATGAAGGACGACGGCGTGGGCCTGATCCATTCCATCGGCCGGCCCGAGAGCGGCGTCACCAACGCCTGGATCGACCGGTACATCTTCCCGGGCGGCTACAGTCCCGCCCTGTCCGAGGTGCTGCCGGCGATCGAGAAGGCCGGGCTGATCGTCACCGACGTCGAGATCCTGCGGCTGCACTACGCCGAGACGATCCGGCACTGGCGCGACCGCTTCGAGGCCGCCCGCGCCGACATCGCCGAGCTCTACGACGAGCGCTTCTGCCGGATGTTCGAATTCTACCTGGGCATCGCCGAACAGAGCTTCCGGGCGCGGCGGCAGTTCATCTTCCAGATCCAGGTCGCCAAGCGCGTCGACGTCCTGCCGATCACCCGCGACTACATCGGCGAGAGCGAGCGCGCGTTCGGGGGGCAGAAGCGCAAGGCGGCATGAGGGCCGAGGACGTCGCGAGCGTTTTCGCACTGCAGTTTCCCGAGGCCGAGCTTCGGGGGCTTGAACGCCTGAAAGGCGGCGTATCCGCAGAGGTCTACCGGGCCGATCTGCGCATGCCGGACGGCGCCGGACAGTCGGTGGTTTTCCGCGCGGCGGGGAAATCAGGACTGGGAGGGGCGCAGGAATACGACCTGCTTGCCGCTCTACACGTCGCAGGTGTTCCAACCCCACGCCCGATCTGCTTCGACGACAGCCGGAGCCGCGTCGAGGCGCCCTACGTCCTGATGGCGTTTGTCGATGGCGCCCCGGAAATCCCGCCCGAACGCGCCGACGAGCGCATTCCCCTGATGGCTCAGGCTCTCGCGGCGATACACGAACTGCCCACAGTGTCGCTTCCCCCGTTGCCGCCGCGCGTGGACCCGCTCCCGGAATTGCTGGCGTTTCTCCCGGCCGGCGCGGCGTGGCAGTCCGTGCGTGACCTCTGCGGTTCGCTGGGCGTGACCAAATTCTCCGGCGCACCGGTTTTGCTGCATGGCGATTTCTGGCCGCAGAACCTGATCTGGCGGGACGGGCGTATCGCCGCGATCCTTGACTGGGAGGACGCCGCGCTGGGTGATCCCCTGTCAGACCTGGCCAGCGCCCTGCTCGAGCTGAAATATCTCTTCGAGGACCGGCTGGCCCATCGTTTCGAGGCGGCCTACCGGCGTCACCTCCCGGTCGATGCGCGTCGGCTGGCCCTGTGGCAGATCTATGTGGCGGCGGCGGCGCAGCACTTCATGGGCGCCTGGGGGCTTGAGCCGTCGCGGGAAGATCGCATGCGTCGGACGGCGCTCCGGCAGATCCGCGAGGCGGCCGAGATCCTGGGGGGCGGGGCCGCGGGGCCGGAACAGCCCGACATCGCGGCGCAGGAAAAGTGTGGAGGCGCTCCGGAACCGCCGTTAGGGTCGTCTGAAACACACTGAACGCCTGACTGAGGAAACCGCCCATGCGTCGCGCCTTCGCGCTCACCGTCATCGCCGCCCTTGCCGTGAGCAGCGCCGCGTCCGCCGAAACCTGGACCAAGTACGTCGACGGGGCCAACGGCACCGCCTGGTCGTACGACGCCGACTATTCCTACAAGGACCGCCAGACGGGCCGCCTGGTGGTCATGCAGGCGATCTCGAAGCCGGAAGCCAAGCTCGGCCCGTCGGGACCCGGCAAGTCGGACGGCGTCGGCAGCATCGTCGCCATCGACTGCGCCGCCAAGAACATGATCGTGCTGGGCTCGTACAAGCCGTCGGCCCCGCTGGAGATGAAGGCCACCTGGCGCAGCGACTCGCCCAAGAAGGCGGCCGGGGCCGATAACGAAGCCCTGATCGCCGCGGTCTGCCCCCACGTCGACCATGTGCCGGTGAAGTAGCGACCCCGGCGGCGGACGCCGCCGCGGACGATTGATTAAAACAGCTGTTTGATTCCGGCCGAATTTGCGCCAAAGCTGGCGGCCAATCCTCGGCGCGCGAAATCGTGCGCCGAATTCAACCAAGGGGCCTCGCGACAGGGGTCCATCGCTGCGGGAGTGACCACATGAGCGAGACCCAGACCCGGGCCCAGTCCAACTTCGGCCTGAGCCCGCAGGATGAGATGAACGACCTGCGGATGTCGGCCAAGGCGCTGCCGTTGCTCAACAAGGTGAAGGACTTCATCCGCGACGTCGTCGAGCCGATGAGCGAGGAGTTCCACCGTCTGGGCGAAGGCCGCCCGGACATCTGGCAGTACGCGCCCGGCCAGCTGGAAGTGCTGGAAGCCGCCAAGGACAAGGCCAAGGCCAATGGCCTGTGGAACTTCTTCCTGCCCAACGCCGAGACCGGCGAGGGCCTCTCGAACCTGGATTACGCCTACATCGCCGTGGAACTGGGCAAGAACCGCCTGGCCTCCGAGACGATGAACTGCGCCGCCCCGGACACCGGCAACATGGAAGTCCTGGAGCGCGTCGGCACGCCGGCCCAGAAGAAGCAGTGGCTGGAGCCGCTGCTGCGCGGCGAGATCCGCTCGGCCTTCGCCATGACCGAGCTGAACTCGGCCTCCTCGGACGCCAAGAACGTCAACACCCGCGCCACCCTGGTGGGCGACGAGTACGTCATCAACGGCGAGAAGCACTACATCTCCGGCGCCGGCGACCCGCGCTGCAAGATCATGATCACCATGGTCCAGACCAGCCCGGACGGCCCGCCCGCCCTGCGCCAGTCGCAGATCCTGGTCCCCACCGACGCCCCCGGGGTG